>JAFAVN010000037.1 GCA_019242435.1 Verrucomicrobiota bacterium
AATGAAAGCGCCCACAAACTGACCCAGAAGGTATAGGATCGCATTGCCAAAGCTTACCTTGCCCAAAACCAGAAGACCGATGGTAACGGCAGGATTGATATGTGCGCCTGTATACCCATTAACAGCATAAACGCCGACCACAACGGCCATGGCCCACCCGGTGGCAATGACGATCCAGCCCGAGTTTTGCCCTTTGGTTTTACTTAAGACGACGTTCGCGACAACGCCATCTCCTAATATGATCAGCAGCATCGTGCCGAGTAGTTCAGGAAGGAATATTTCCATAGAGTGAGCTACGAAGGAATTTGAAGCCCGCGGGTTGGGAACCCGGCAGGCCAAACAGGTTAATTGGGGGGTTAATCATTAAGTTGGAGATCCCGGCTCCTGGGACGCGATACAACCTACGAGTGCTCCGGGAGGAATGATCCATCCGAAACATCGGGCGATCAGGGGCGCAGTAGGGCAATCATGGCGCTCTCTGAACAACAAGTCAACATGAATGAACGTTCGTTCATTGCCGGAATTTTTCACAGCTGAGCGGGTGCCGGAGGGGTGGCCAACCGGTCGTTTGGAATTGCCGGCTACAGCCGTTCAATTCGAGTGAACTTTTGTGCAGACGCTCGACGCTCGGCTGCAATAGTGTTATTAACTGCTGCTATGCCTTCCCCGGAGCAACAGCGGGTTCTAGCCGTCCAAGCCGCGCGCCTCTATTATTACCAGGGCCTTACTACCGAGGCGGTTGCCGCTGAGTTAAGTTTGTCTCGTCCCAAGGTTTCTCGCCTTTTGAGTTTTGCCAGACAGGCCGGGTTAGTCGAGATCCGGATCCAGGACGCGCTAGCCCAGCCGCAACAGCTGGAGCGCGAGATCCAGCGCATTTTTGGTATCCCGGCGGTCAGGGTGGTAGCCGTCCCGCCAAATTCCTTGGAAGAGGAGTGGCTCCAACGTGTTGCCACATTTACTGCCAATCATTTGAACGGGATTGTGCGCTCCGGCATGACGATTGGAATTGCCTGGGGCACCACCCTGGATGCCATCTCCCGCCGGCTGGTGCCTAAGCCGTGCAAAGATGTTGATATCGTGCAGTTGAACGGTTCTGCTAATGTCTATGCGTTCAACAATTATTATATCGGAGAAATTTTTAGCCGGTTTGCAGTTAATTTTGGCGCCCGGGCCCATCTCTTTCCGGTTCCGACTTTCTTTGACTATCCGCAGACCAAAAAGGCAATGCTCCGAGAACGCAGTATCCAACGTTTATTAAAAATGATGCGGCGCGCTGACTTATTGATCTACAGCATCGGGGCTGTAGGCGCGCGGGTACCGAGTCACGTTTATGTGGGCGGTTATCTGGAAAAGAAAGATTTCCAGGAGCTCCGGCGAGTCGGCGCCGTTGGTGATATCGCAACCGTTTTTTTTCGGGCGGATGGCGGCTACAAAGATATCCCCTTGAACGCTCGCGCCAGCGGACCTGACTTGTCGCTTTTCCAGAGAACCAAACATGCGTTATGCGTGGTTTCCGGGTTGGGCAAGGTAGCCGGCTTGCGAGCGGCGTTAAGAGGACAACTGATGAACGAATTGATCGTCGACGAACCAACGGCGGCGGCACTGGTGAAGCAGTCCTGAGAAAGGATTTAGAAAATCAACTTCTAGATCCTTTCTATGTTTGGCTGCAAACTCAAGCGCGGTGCAATAATCGCGAAACGTTTCTGCAGGAATACGAGCAGGTTAAACACCCAGATACGCCAGCGAACTTCCGGAAACGGTTTCTCACTACCGGCAAGTAACGAATTGACGGCCGGAACGAGCTGGAGATACTCCTGAGGATTAAAAAATACTTCGGCAAATTCCTGAGTGTACCAGGAACGTACCAGCCTGAGATAAAGATCCATTACGCGGCCTACGTGACGCTCGTAACGTTTGAACTCCGCGGCCCGCCACTCTGGCTGGCGCAAGACCCTGTCCAACATGTCGGCCGCTTTTTCACCGGAAAACACCGCGATAAAAACCCCCGTGCTCCACACGGGATCAATAAACCCGGCAGCATCTCCGGCCAGAACCCAACGCTCGTCAGCAAGCCGTTGGTTGCGAAAAGAGAAGTCTCCGGTGGCGTAGACTTCCGTTATTCGCCGGGCCCGTGGCATCTGTTCAATTACCTTTGGATGTTCGTTCAACATCCGGTGAAAGGCCGCCTCCGGGCTTAGCTTCATCCGCCGGAAAGTCTGAGCGTCCAGCACAACGCCGATACTGGTTTTTTTTGCAGTAATCGGGATCATCCAGAACCACCGGTCTCTGGCTCTGATCATTTGGGTTAACGTGCCCTCGATCCCCGGTGCTCTGTCTACATCTTCGAAGTGGGCGTAAAGCGAGAATTTTTGCAGATCCGAGTAGTTACGGCGAAGATTGAAACGGGAACCGACCAGGCTGTGACGCCCCGAACAGTCGATGAGATAACGGGTCCGGAGAGTTTCAGTATCGGTTGTTACCGTGATGCCGTCAGGATCACAGGAAAAATCGGTTACCAGCTCGCCCTGTCGCACCCGACAGCCCGTCTCAGCCGCATGATCAAGCAAAATCTGATCAAACTTCGAGCGCTCGACCTGGTACGCAGTCGGATACTTGCATCGGAATACGTTGCTGAAAAGGAACCGATTGGTCCGAGCGCCGCAGGCGGAAACAATCTTTCCGCCGTGTTTCACGATCACGTCTGCCCGATCGATCTTTTCTTTCACGCCCATGCGCTCGAACGTGCAGAGACTGCCGGGCAATAGGGATTCACCGATTTTGAAGCGGGGGAACCGTTCCTTTTCAAAAATAGTGACGTTCCAGCCTTGTTTGGCGAGCAAAGTGCCGGCAGTACTTCCCGCCGGTCCGCCGCCCACAATGATAACGTCGAGAAATTCAGGCATAAGCGATAGGGTCTCTTACGAAGATTCTCGGTGTTAGGCTAGTAGGCAATCTCCGTGAGGACAAACGGAGAGCGAAGAAATTCTCACGCGTGGCGCGAATTGGAAACCGCAGGAAGCCACTGAATGCCGATGGAGGGGATCGAACCCACACTTCCGGTGAAGGAAACTGGATTTTGAGTCCAGCGCGTCTGCCAGTTCCGCCACATCGGCTTAATTGCAGGGACGAATGGTTGACCCGTTTTGTCAGAAACGCAACTGGAGAAAATGTCACGCGAAGACGTCATGACGTGAAAAGGGGGGGCGCATACGTGATGATTGTGCGAAGCACCACCTCCCCGGTCTCCTGCCGTTGAGTGCCCAGCTGCAGGCAGCACGACGAAGCACCAACCACTCTTCATCGATATCCTCTCTATCGACAGGAACTATTTCAACCGGCTTTCGATCTCACAAATGGCCCAATTCGCGTGTTCCGCGACCAGCTCATCCGGGTCTCGGGTAAGCTTCCTTAACACCGATAGATCTTCTTTCCCGCCGACGTTTCCCAGCGCGACACACACATTCCGCACAAAGCGATTCCGTTTGATTCGATAAATGGGAGAGTCCCGGAACAGCGATCGGAACTCGGCCTCGGAAAGAGCCGCCAGCGAACTTAATCGGATCTTTTGCAGGTTCTCCGGCATATGGAACCGATCTTCACGGGTTCTAACGGCAAATCGGTTCCACGGACAGGCTTCCAGACAGTCGTCACATCCGTAAATGCGATCCCCAATGGCGCGCCGATACTCAGTAGGGATCGGTCCTTTATTCTCGATCGTGAGATAAGAAATACAGCGACGAGCATCCAACTGGTAGGGAGCAGTGATCGCGCCGGTAGGACAGGCCTCGATACAGCGAACACAAGAGCCGCATCGATTCCGAGCCGGTGAATCGGGATCGATGGCCAAGGTGGTCAGGATGGTACCAAGAAAGAACCAAGTACCTAAGCGTTGGCTGAGGCACATGGTGCTTTTTCCCTGCCAGGCGATACCGCTTTCGGCGGCGAAATCACGTTCGAGAATTGGACCGGTATCAACGTAAAACTTTTGGATGCCGCCTTGTTGTTCGAGGAAAGAGCCAAGAGGCCGCATCGCAGCCAGCATGATTTCGTGATAATCGTCGCCATAGGCGTATCTAGCGATCCGGCCTCGAAGCCGGACGGCTGGTTGCCCTTGAAAATAGCTTTTGGCCAGCAAGATGACGGTTTGGCATCCCGGCAACACATTCCGGGGATCGGCGCGCCGCTCGGGAGTCCGCGCCATCCAGCCCATCTCGCCGTGGCAGCCTGCCGCCAGCCAGTGCAAAAACGCCTCGCTATGCGGGGCTGCTTTTGCAGATGAGAATCCACAAGCATCGAATCCCGCGTCAACGGCCAATTGATTGACTTGTGCCTTCATCATCGGAAGAATTGGTTTGCTTAGGCCTGTCTTAATTATGCCCAGATCAGGGTGTGTCGCGAGGGCGGAATAAGTTATATAGGCCCATAGGTCATATATGACTTATAGGACCGTGAAATTCCCGGGCCGGGCACAAACAAAAACGCTCAGGAAAAGCTCTCCAATCCCTTTATGATCCTATCGGCTACATCGGCGTGCGTGAGACCCGATGTTTCAATCTGCAGATCAGCAAGTTGCTGGTAAAGCGGTATTCTCTCTGACAACAGGCGACTGATAGATTCTTCGGGATCCGCCTGGTTTAACATGGGACGATGCGTGCTCTTCCCAATTCGCCGGAGAATGGCGTCTTGACTAGCACAAAGCCAGACGACTCTTCCCAGGTCCTTGAGCAAAGGAATGTTCCGAGGCTGAATCACTATCCCGCCGCCGGTCGCGATGATTGCCCGCTGAGTGCCCTGAAGCCGCACGAGCGTTTGATATTCCGCCTCCCGGAAAAAAGGCTCCCCGTATTTGGAAAAAAGATCTGGAATCGATAATTCGTAACGACGACGAATTATCGAGTCCGTATCAACGAACCGAAAACTCCACCTTTTGGCGAGCTCTCGGCCCACCGACGATTTTCCGGAACCCATGAAACCGATCAAAACCAGGTTCTGACCGGATAAGACAAGAGACATGCCTTTAGCATTCTCTGTCCGGGAGCCGATGAGCAATCACAAAGATATTAAGTAATGAGGCGAATGACGTTCTTTGCTTTCGCGCCCTTCTCGTCCTGATAGAGTTCGTATTCGACGGTTTCGCCTTCGTTCAACGTCTTGAAGCCGTCGGCTTGAATAACCGAAAAATGAACGAAGACATCGCTTGTTACTTCTGGGTCAACAATAAACCCAAATCCCTTCTTCTCGTTAAACCATTTGACTGTGCCTTTAGCCATAGACTCTACAAAAGTGCCAGCACCGAGCGCCCGATTTCTCTCGGGCAAGCGGACGCTGGTAGGAAAGGGCTATGAGCATAGCCAGCGGCTCAAAGAAACGTCAAGCACTATGCAACATATTTATTAGCAGGTGGATACAATCTGGGGAAAAATATCCCAAATAGTTCGATTGCGTTATGAACGATCCAGCGAGTGTTGCAGTTGTAATGGGTAGCAAGTCGGATTGGACGACTATGCGGCATGCCGTTGAGCTTCTGCGTCAATTCGGTGTTGGCGTGGTGACCAGGGTGGTCTCTGCTCATCGCACACCCGATCTGCTGGCCGAGTTCGCCAAAAGCGCAGAGTCGAATGGTATCCGTGTCATCATTGCCGGAGCCGGCGGGGCAGCGCATTTGCCTGGAATGTTGGCGGCGCACACGCATCTCCCAGTTTTGGGTGTCCCGATCGAAAGTAAGGTGCTGCGGGGAGTCGATTCACTCTTATCGATCGTACAAATGCCCGCTGGAATTCCAGTGTTAACACTGGCGATCGGCGAGGCAGGTGCGAAGAATGCCGCTCTCAGTGCGATTTCGATCCTGGCACTGGGTGATGCAAAAGTGAGGGACCGCCTCTTACAGTTCAGAAAACAACAGACGCAGGATGTGTTACAAGCGCGCCTCGAGAATTGAGTTGAGGAGGAGCAAGTTTGGAAACGGTGGTAATTTCCTCGGGTGAATCATCGGCAGTTGAAGGAGCTGCGAAGCTGCTGAGATCAGGAAAATTGGTGGCCGTGCCAACGGAAACGGTCTACGGCTTGGCCGGCGATGCCACGAACGAAAAAGCGGTCGCCGAAATTTTCACGGTAAAAGAACGCCCGTATTTCGACCCTCTAATTCTGCACCTGCCGGACCATTCCTGGATAGAGCGCCTGACGGCGCTGAATGCTGAACACATCGGGTTAGTAAATGCCCTAGTGCAAAACTTCTGGCCGGGTCCGTTAACGCTGCTGCTCCCCAAGAGCTCCCGAGTATCCGATTTAGTGACTGCCAGCCTCCCTACGGTCGCCATTCGGATGCCGGCTAATGCGACCCTGCAAGCGATTCTCGGGCGGGCCGGTATACCGGTGGCTGCGCCTAGCGCTAACCGATTCGGCAGAGTCAGCCCGACAACTGCCCAACATGTTTTGGATGAGCTAGGTACTCGGATCCCGCTGATTGTGGACGATGGCCCAACGCAGGTGGGAGTTGAATCGACCATCGTGGAACCGAGGGGCGATAGACTGTTGCTCCATCGGCCCGGGCCGGTCACGGAAAATATGCTGGCTGCATTCGGGGTGGTGGAAACTCCAGTGTTAGATGGTCTGGTGAAAGCTCCTGGTCAGACGCAAAGTCACTATGCTCCTGACAAACGGCTCGTGTTAATCGATAGCGGAGTTGTTCCGCCCGATGCCGATTCCGCGGCCCTGTTGTCATGGGGAGACAATCCGAACGCTTCTCGGTTCCAGGTAGTCACGTCACTCAGCAAATCTCGCGACCTGGTGGAAGCAGCGAGCAAGCTTTTCGCTTCCCTCCGCGCTTTGGACCGCGCGCCGGTTAACGTCATTTATGTCGAGAGGGTCCCTGAAACCGGAATCGGGAAAGCCATCATGAACCGGCTTCAACGGGCGGTGAGGGAAGCCAGGTGAACGAACGAGAACAAGCTGGAGCGAAATCTGAAAGCCGCGCCCGCCGTGCAGTGGCGCCGCTCGGTGACAGAGCAACTCTGCAGGTTCCTAGCAAGCGTCCCTCCAGCGTGCCGCTATTCAGGGAGATCCAGTTCGCTCCTGTTCATTCGCACTCCTTCTCCTATCCCTGGGCGCGATCAGCAACGTAATCTCGCCCCGCGGTGCGTGCGCCGCAAAATGTTCCCGGACACTTGAAACCGTCCCGCGCCGGAACTCTTCAAAATGTTTGGTCAGTTCTCGGGCGACGCAGATGGTGTGATCCGGTTCGATCCCGTGCAACGCATCCAGAGTCTTCATCAGTCGATAAGGGGATTCGAAATAGACGGATGTACAATCCCGCTCCAAGGCGGTGCGAAGCTCGCGTTCGCGCTGCCCGCTTTTAACTGGAAGAAAACCGCTGTAGTGAAATTGGTCGGTTGGCAATCCAGAGCCTACCAATGCGGTGATTACCGCCGAAGGACCAGGAATTACGGTCACCGGAATTTGTTCTTGCTGGCAGCGGGTTACCAATCGATGCCCTGGGTCTGAGATCGAGGGCATACCGGCGTCGGACACTAAAGCGATGGATTCTCCGCGGCCGAGACATTCAACTAACTCAGCGGTTCGTTTCGCCTCGTTGAATTCGTGAAAGCTGATTAACGGTTTCTCGATATCGTAACGATTGAGCAGGATCTTGATCCGGCGAGTGTCTTCGGCGGCGATCCGGTCTACCTGGCGCAAGGTTTCGAGAGCGCGTAATGAGATATCGCTCAAATTACCGATGGGCGATCCAACGATATAAAGCACGGGCAGCTAAAAACCTTCGGTAAGATAAGTTGTTACTTGCTTCGCACAATCCTCGGCCGCAACGGGAATCGCTTGGTGTTCTTGAGTAGGAATATCTTGCCCCACGAAGTAGTAGGATTGACCGCTGAAATCCTTGGCTGCTAAGGTTTCCCCATTGGCGCGAACGACCTGAATATGAACCTTCAATGTGAGCTGAAATGCCGCCGAAGCCAACACGTCACCCACTACCGCTTTAGTTTGGGTCCGGGTAACTTCGGTTATCGTTCCAATTACAATCGCGTCTGCTTGATCCTGCCCGGTGATCGGATAAGTGCCATCGCTCTGCAACTGTTTAATGAAGGTACCCGTAACCAGCGATTGGATCTGAGGTTCGAATGACCTATTATCAAAAATTGGCACAGCGACGCTGTGTACGCCCTTCATGTAGGTCGGCGTAATAGGCCCCAAAGTGTAACACCCGGAACAAAACAGAACCAGCAGCCCCAGCCATTTAACCGGTCTTACGCCTCGTAGAAAACGCCCTTCGCTGCTTTCAGGAGGACGCAGTTTACTGCCCGGACGGGAGGTTCGGTTCCGCAGGTTGTACATCACTCGGGGGAGTCAGGGGAGCCTTCTGGTTAGAACCAGCGGGAGTGGCGCCGGGAACAGCGGGCGGAGGGTTGCCGGCAGGTGGAGGATTGCCGGCCGCGGGAGTCGATTCAGGTTTAGGAGATGGCGTCGGACTAGGAGGAGCAGGCGGACCGACAAAGTCAGGTCGTGAAGTCGTATCGACCTGCGCCTGCATTTTTCTTCGTTCTGCTGCAGTTTGCCCGGTCTCAGGATTTTCAGTCCCGATCTTCAAAGCTTCATCTCCCATCCTGAGTCTAATCTGATCCATGCGCTGCTTGGCGCGATTGGCTTGATAAGAATCGGGCTGCTGCTGCAGCACTTCATTATAGTAGACGTAGGCAGCTTTGTAATTGTGCTGGCGGTCATAGAACCGCGCGATATTAAAGGCGTCATTTGATTTGCGACCTTGCAAAATCTTGAGGTTGTCCTGAGCCTGCGGCGCCTTTGGGCTACCCGGGAATTTAACCAGGTAATCTTCGAATGCCTCTTGCGCTCTGACGGCAGCGGTTTCGTCATATCCGGTCGCCCGGCTTGCCTGCAGGTAGACGTAACCGATCTGGTACATCGCATCCGCGGCCACTGGGCTGTTGGGGTATCGATCTACTACTTGTTGATAGGCGGTGACCGCAGCGGTGATAGAACCCTGTTTTTGCAAGGCCTGTCCTATCCCGAACTGGGCGAGCGGGGCGATCTTACTGAACGGGGCATT
>JAFAVN010000067.1 GCA_019242435.1 Verrucomicrobiota bacterium
GTGAATTGCAAGCTTTTGTCCGCCGGTTGATCCGATTGCGCCGAGAGAATCCGGTCTTTCGGCGGCGGGACTTCTTCCAGGGCCGCCCGATTCATGGCCTTGAGGTGAAGGATATCTATTGGCTTACTCCCGGCGGCGCAGAAATGACAGATTCCGATTGGGACGCGGGACATGCCCGGTGCCTAGGAATGGGTTTAATGGGAGACCAGATTGACGAAACCGACGAGCACGGCCGGCGTATCATAGGCGACTCTTTCCTCATTCTCTTCAACGCGGACCATCAGGCCGTCTCGTTCCGTCTCGGTGGGCGCGCTCGTGGTCACAATTGGGAACTTCTGGTTGACACCTCAAATCCGGAGATCGAGAGCCGGTGCCTGGAATCACTGGACGAATACCTGCTGCCAGGCCGCGCGCTTGCCGTGCTGAGGGACCTTCCGCACAGCACAAACTGACGCTCTTCTTTTTCTGCGTAATCCGTAATACAAAGGTTCAAATCTGGTAACGTTAGTCACATTTTCCAGGTCGTGTTCTATCTCCTGGAGATGCGCTGAACGCAGTACCCGATCTAATCTATGAAATCTGCGGATCTTTTAATTGCGGTCGAAGCCAGTGCTCTGCAGGAAACCTTGGATCGTTCACAAAGGGTTTATATCCGCAGATTACTCGGATTACCCAGATTTTCTGGAAGAGAGGTTCCGCGGAATTCGCTGTCAGGGTGCCCAAGTCATTTCGCGATCCACCAATCGAGTGCGTCTCGCTCACTCTCTGCAGCACGGCTCTGCCGGGACGCCGATACGCCGACGCGCCGATACAATGTGTCGTTGTGGTTGCGGCTTCGCTGCTCTATGTAATTTACGGTTCTTCCTTCCGGTTTTGCGATTAAATCAAACACATGAGCATAACCTCCCTTGGCCAAGCACAATTTCCCTCGCCAGTGGGGCATTCAGTCAGTGACCAGCCGCGTATTCCTGCGGCGATAGTACGTGATCCGGCTGCACCTAAGCAGGATGAGGTGCTGTTTGAGCTTGCCGGGCCGCGCGCGAAGTTGTTTTTCGATCCCGGGCGGACACGTGCCGGCATAGTAACCTGCGGTGGCTTGTGTCCAGGCATGAACAACGTGATCCGTGCGGTTTTTTTCGAGCTCTACCACACTTACGGAGTGATGGAAGTCCTGGGTTTTCGAGGCGGTTATCAAGGCCTTGACCCTGCGCGCGGCTCCGAACCGGTAGTGCTGACACCGGCCTTTGTGGACCAAATTCACCACCATGGCGGAACCATCCTTGGCACGTCACGAGGTCCCGTCGACATGGCGGCCGCAGTGGACGACCTGATCCGGCGCGACGTGCATATCTTGTTCACGGTCGGCGGCGACGGCACCCAGCGTGGCGGCCACGAAATCTTTCAACAGGCTCAGCGCCGCGGCCACGCCCTTTCGGTGGTAGGCATTCCTAAAACGATCGACAACGATGTGGCGTTTGTGGCGCGCTCCTTCGGGTACCTCACGGCGGTTGAGCAAGCGGTGACAATTCTCGAGTGTGCGCATACCGAAGCGCGCAGCGTTCACAACGGCCTCGCTTTGGTAAAGCTCATGGGCCGGCACGCCGGCTTTATCGCAGCCGGCGCCACGGTAGCGAACCACGACGTGAATTTCACCCTGATCCCGGAAGTACCGTTCAAGCTGCAGGGTGAAAACGGATTCCTCGCCACATTGAAACATCGGATTCAAAAGCGCCGACACGCGGTAGTCGTAGTTGCCGAAGGTGCCGGGCAAGACCTGTTCGATCGTTCGCCGGCAGACCGGGACGCATCCGGCAACCTCAAGCTCAAAGACATCGGTTTGTTTCTGCGCGATCGCATCGAGTCCTATTTTCGGGAAGCGAATATCCCGATTGCCATGCGCTATTTCGATCCGAGCTACTCGATTCGGAGCAGCCCGGCTAATGCTGCCGATTCGATTCTCTGTGATCTTTATGCGCGCAATGCGGTGCACGCTGCTATGGCTGGTAAGACTGGCTTGGTTATCGGGTACCTGCATGATTTATTCATCCACATTCCGATTGAAATGCTGGTTCGAGAGAAGAAGCAAATCGACCCTGATAGCCTCTGGTGGACCGCTGTATTGGCGGCGACCGGCCAGCCAGCGCGGTTCGAGTAGGTCATTGATTATGCCCATTCTGGTTTCCGATTTCGACGGCACCGTCACGCGGTACGATTTTTTCGACCGGGTTCGCAAACGCTGGCCGTTTCCGCCGCAAGACGATCCGTGGGAGAAATTTGTGGAAGGCGAGATGACCCATTTTCAAGCTCTGGCCGAGATTTTCGCATCTATTCGCACCACTGAAGCGGATCTGCTGGACTTGGCAGATTCGACCGAACTTGACCCGAGTTTTGCGAACTCTGTTCGGGCTTTGCAGGATCACGGTTGGGAAGTCGTGATCGCTTCGGCCGGATGCAGTTGGTACATCGATTTTTTACTTAAGAAAGCTGGAGTCTCGGTTTCAGTTCATGCCAACCCGGGCACATTCGATCCGAAACGCGGTCTGCTGATGTCGCTGCCGGAGCGTTCTCCTTTCTTCAGCCCGAGTAAGGGCGTGAACAAGGTGGCAATTGTCCAGGATGCGCTTAAGCGATCGGATGGTGTAGCCTTTGCCGGAGATGGCCGGCCGGATCTCAGGCCTGCCTTGCTAGTGCAGCCGCAGTTGCGTTTTGCCCGGGGTTGGTTAGCCGAGGCCTTAAGCGAGCGCAGCGAACAATTCCATCCGTTTGAGCGCTGGTCACAGATCGCGGTTCAGCTACTCAAAGCGCAATGCTGATCCCTGACTGTCCGGTATTCCGAGGACCGAAGCTATGACACCGCAAGCCACAGCCCGGCCAGACCCGCCAGGATGATGCCGTACACCAACGCCGGAATGAAAGTCTTCTTAAGAATGGCGCCCTCCTCGTTTTTCAAACCTAAGACCGCACATACGGCAACGATGTTATGGATGGCAAGCATGTTGCCCATCGCGGCTCCGACGGTTTGCAGGGCCAACATCATCGTTGAGGATAGTCCGAGGTCCTGGGCGATCCTCAGCTGAATCGGTCCGAAGGTGAGGTTCGAGATGGTGTTTGAACCCGAGAAGAAACTGCCCAGAGCACCGAGAAAAGCGGCGAAATAAATCCAAAGGTCGCCGGTGCCGCCGGCTAGCGCATCTCCGAGTATCCTGGTAGATGCCCGGGGTCCGTCGATAGTCAGTAACTGCACAAAGATTAGCGCTCCGAAAAGTGCGATCACTGGTTTCAGGATACGTCCACAGGTTTCTTTTAGGACTCCCCGGAAAACGCTCAGCGGCCGACGATAAAGGGTAAGGGCGAGCGCCGCAGCCACAAAGAATGGAAAAATGAATGGGACGTAGAGGAGCGCGTATGACCAATGAAGGTCTTCGCCCAGAATTGTCCGGAGCTGAAAGACGAGAGAAGGACTGAGGGAAAATACCCCCAGCGGGCCAAGTCGAATGGACACCCATTCCGCCTCAGAATTCAGAAGCTGTCGCAGCCCGAAAAATGGGATTCGGGTCAGGAGCAGAATTCCGACGGTTGCCAGCAAGGGAGTTAATGCCCGCAAGACATCACCGGAACTTACAGCATTCGTTTCTGAAGATTGCTGGCTCGCCGATCGGGAGTTTGGCGCCGCCACACCCGCGGCACTCGCTTCTTTCTTCGCCAGGCCGATGCCGGATCGCGCCAGAAAAATCGTCGTCAGCAAACCGACAATGCCGCCCGCCACGGATGGAAATTCATAGTTGAAAGCTGCTACCGCAACCATCGGCAGAACACTGGCTAGGACGGCAAGCTCAACGAAAAGCAGGTTACGGCGAATCTGTTTCCAATCGATGACAAAGCGCAGCGCGATCACCGGAATCACCAGCGCAGCGACCAGATGCATCAGAGCTGCCTTCAGGCCGATCTCGAGCAGTTGTGACTCCGCTAATCCGAGTCCGCCAAGGCCGAACCAGGTTGGTGTGCCGACGGCTCCAAACGAAGTCGGCACCGCATTCATGATAATACAGAGAACGGCAACCCGCAGCGGCGGAAATCCCAGCCCGACGAGGATGGGAGCGGCTAATGCGGCGGGAGTGCCGAAGCCGCTGGCCCCCTCGATCAAAAAGATGAACGACCAGCCAACAATCATCAATTGGGCCACCGGATTCGCCGAAACGCCGTCGAGCCATTGCCTTAGCGTCCCCATGGCGCCCGAGCGTTCCAGTGCCACAAAGAAAAGGATGGCGCCAAACACGATCGAAATCGGTGTCAGAGCTTGCAGCACTCCGTTCACCACCGCCGCGTTAGCCAGGTTGAGGCTCGTCTTGAAGTACCAGATCCGGACCAGGTACGTCAGCATGGAGGCCAGGGCGAAAGCGACCGTTGACGGAAGTCCGTTCTTCTTCGTCATGACGAAGATCAGAAATGCAATGGGAACCGCGGCAAAAAAGAGGTCCATCGATTATTAGAGTGAAAGTGGCTTAGGCATCTTGCTTAGAGTGTTGGATTAATGCAGTCTGGCAGAGAAAAATCGAATTCGGGTGTTAACAAAACTTGAGCTGCAATCGGAGTTCTAATAGCAAAGCAGGATAGAAGCGCAGCAGGTGAAGCGTTTGCCAGAAAATTACCAAGATCATGAGCGAAACTTCGAGCACTCCGGTCGAACTCCCTGCGAATACCGTCCCAGCGGTCAGCGACCCATACGCGTTACCGGCCGATAATGTCCTGAGCACTTTGCGGAGCCATCGCGACGGCCTCTCTGGTAGTGAGGCCGCTGATCGGCTCAAGGCTGTCGGCCCTAATCGGCTTCCAGCCGCCCCGAAAGAAGGGCCGTTGAAACGGTTCTTTAAGCACTTCAATGATATTCTCATTTATATTCTTCTGGCTGCCGGGGTGGCGAAGGCATTTCTCCGGGAATGGGTCGATGCTTGCGTGATTGTGGCTGTGGCGGTGATCAACGCCACTGTCGGTTTTATCCAGGAAGGCAAGGCTGAAGAGGCCTTGGAGGGCATCCGCAAGATGCTCTCGCTCCGTGCGCATACCCGCCGGGAGGGCGAGTGGATCGAACTCGATGCAGCCGATCTCGTGCCCGGCGATATTGTGCGGCTTCGCTCCGGTGACCGCGTACCGGCCGACGTCCGGCTGATCGAGGCGACTAACCTGCGCATCGAGGAATCTGCGCTTACTGGAGAGTCCGTGCCCTCGGATAAGAGGCCGGAGCCGGTGGACGCTAAAGCCGGGATTGGTGACCGGCGCTGCATGGCCTATTCCGGGACACTCGTGGCCGCCGGGCGTGGCACGGGAGTCGTGACCGCCACCGGGGCGGCTACCGAGTTGGGCCAGATCAGCCGGATGATGGGCGAAGTGGAAAGCCTGGCGACACCGCTTACCAGGCAGATGGCGGCGTTCGGTAAGGTGTTGTCCTTCATCATCATTGG
>JAFAVN010000202.1 GCA_019242435.1 Verrucomicrobiota bacterium
CGGCACATTGAATGGTGCGTACATCCACCAGAATTTATTCAGGCCATCGGCGTGAATTCCCGCCCGGGTACGATGGGCGTCTCGGCCATATAACGGATATTTTTCGCTGATTCGATTGCCGATATCAGCATAAAGATCAGCTAACCGATTTAAAACCCGGAAATCGGGACGAGCTTCAGCGAAGAAGTTCATCCCGATAAGATGAAAAAGAACGAGCTCCAGCGGCGCGTTACCGGTTCTTTCGCCGACCCCGAGGCAGGTGCCGTTTATAGCGGCACACCCGGCGCGGATAGCAGCTAAACAGTTAGCGAGTACTAACCCAGTGTCGTTATGGGGATGAAATTCGAGAGCTTCAGCGCCTACTCCGAGGCGACGGATGGCTTGAATAAGTTTTGGCACTGAGCGAGGCAGCAGACTGTCTTCGGCCGGCAACCCCAGCCCCAAGGTATCGCAGACCCGGAATTTCGGAGATAGGCCCTGCGGATAATGGTCTGCGATCTCCATCACCGCCTCCACAAACGCGAGCAGGAATTCGGTCGATGCCCGAGTAGCATCTTCCAGGTGTAGTCTGGGCCGGATCCCCGCATCCAACGTCATTTTGACCGCGTCCAAGTAGCGGACAGCAGCCTCGCGTCGCCCGGCCGGTTTGAACTTGTGAAAGACGTGGTAATCCGAAATCGAAGCTAAAAGACCGGACTCAGAGATTCCTAGGTCTTTGATGAGCTGAACATCTTTTGCGATTGCCCGGACCCAGGTAGTCGGCTCGATAGGAGCGCCATCTCTATAGCGTTCCTGAACCGCGCAAAGCGCAGCCAGGTCTTGTGGCCGGTAAACGAAAAATTCGGCTTGTCGGATAGCGCCGGAACTTCCGGTGAACCCGCAAAGGATATCGTACACAGCAAGGCTTTGCTCTACCGTGAACGGCAGGCCGCCTTGTTGGCCATCTCGATGCGTGGTTTCCGTTGTCCAGACTTCCGCTGGAAGTGCAGCCGGCCGCTGTGCCCACTGATAGCGCGGAAACCGGTCCTTCGGAAAATGATCCTCAAAGTATTCAGGACCCGCATCGAGGAGGTTTGAGTCAGCCGATTTGTGCATGTCTCATACCAACGTCGGGGACCCCGATTCGTCAACGTTGATTCACTAATCAACCTGAAGGGGCGCAGTTTGGCCGAAAAATATCGAGTTTCGCCAGAAATGTTAGACGAATTTAATCTCCATTAACTCTGCCCGACGCGGTTACTGATGTAACGGCGCACGCGCCGAAAAAGAGAAGCGAACAAGCTTGAACAGCATGGCGCTGAAAGTAATTAACCATGCTAACATGGCGAAATAGACAGTGATGTGGGGGATGAACAATAGAAAGTGCATTCTGGCCGCATTCGCCAACGTGCTCGTCGCCACGGTGTACATCCCAATTGGAAAAACCAGGGACCAATACTGCGGGTCATAGGCAAGTGGCACCCGCTCGACTGCATGCCTCCAGCAACCAACAATTAGTAATAGCGGAATCCACCAGGTGCCCGTCACCCAGAAGAACAGGGTAAAGCCGGCAATAAAATTGTGGAAATCGTGCAACATCTCGACGCTTTGCGAACAGATTAGTAATCGGGCGCCTGCCAAGGTTGTAATCGCCAACGCGCCCATATTGATCCAGTAAGGAGGCGTGAGTTTCGCCGGCTCCATCCGAAGAAAAATCCAACGGTAAAGGATCAACGCGATAAACAGAATATAAAACATTGCACCTAGGAGATAAAAGCAGAGGGACTCAAACAGAATTGGAGTCTCAGCAGTCAGCGACGACGCAACCAGGGTTCCAAGCACAGATAATGATTCCGTCGAGACCGTCACTAGGAGCCAAGATCCGTTGATTGCCACATCAAGCGATGGCTTAGGCTCGGTGATGGTGACCGCGGAAAAAAACGTGTAAATCAGGATGAGCCAGAGCAAAACTGAAAATATCCATAAACCATCGGCAACCGCAATCAATGAGGTAAGATTGGCGAATTGCACGCCAAGCACGCCGGTTCCTGCGACCATAGTCAGGAATGTGACGCCCCGAGCGTGATGAGTTAAATCAGAGATCAATGCCGATTTGAAGAAAGCGATTCGGAGTATGGTTATACCCCAGAGAACAACATAAAAAATCAGATTCAGCCAAAGCAACACCTCGGGGAATATAGGGAAGCCCTCGAGGTGCATCGCCAGCGAGACGATCCCTGTCGCCATGACCAGCGCGAAATAGCCCGGGAAGAAATCCTCAACAAATGAAGGCTTGCCCTCGTGAGGCAGCGAAGTCATGCAGGCTCACCTTTCAAGACTTCGCAAATAGAAAAACAGGCCGGCATTGAGCGCAAAGCAAACGACACTGGCCAAGGCAGCAGGTAAGGCGGTCTCTTGATAACCGGCAAGAAACGTTTCCATGGTAGTGGTAAACAGCCACAGCTGCAGAAGAACGATGATCATCTGAAAGGCAGTGATACCGGAGATGATCGTTGTCCGCTGCTTCCGGGCGAATTGGGTCATTCTCATATCACGCCCTGCACATACCCGTTTGCGAACACTTTTCCGTCGCGCACTTCCAGACCGACTCTCGGCAGCGGCCGCCGCGGAGGACCCGCTACCGGTACGCCGGTGCGAATGTCGAACCAGCCTTCATGACAGGGACAATGCATTCGCCCTAAATCCGGTCTTGGGAGCACCGGGCAAGAAAGATGAGTGCACTTCTGCCCGTACGCCACAAAGGTAGTTTCCGACAGACGAACCAGGATACAACGGTTCCCCGGTCGCGGATATTCGAAAAGCTTTGATTGCCCGACTCCCAGTTCGTTCAAAGAAGCAATCTCTTTTACCGGCAGGTTTCCGGCCGCTTTCCTCCAGCTTTGAATCAGCAGGATCCAGAAATGGCCGGTGACGAACGCCCCGCTGATCAACATCAGAAACGCGACGAACTCGCGCCGCGAACGGTATTCGTCTTCGGGCCAATCGAGAGGAAAATCCTTGCGCCAGGCTGGCTGATCCTTTGCCGGTCGACCATCCGGTGCGACTGATAACATTTCTTCGTCAGGCATAGGACTCCTCCGAGTTCATCGCATCCAGGAGCAGATCTTGTTCAATCACGTTTCCAATAGTCGGCTGATACATGGCGGATAAAACATCGAGTTGTTCCGGCACATTGTCTTTGGGCACCAGCATGCGGGTACGCGTTGTGATAGTTTGGGCGCCGAATTGAAAGGCGTTGATCGGAGTAGAATTCGGACGGAGATGGGCTATCTCTTCCTCCGTCCCGAAAAACAAAGCTTGGCTCGGGCACACCGACGCGCACATCGGCAGTTTGCCAATCGAAGTACGATCATAACACTGATCGCATTTCATCATCAGCTCCATGCGAGTGTTCATTTTTGGAATGCCAAAGGGGCACGCCAGAACACAGTTGTTGCAAGCGATGCAGCGCGGCTTCCTCGCGGACTGCACCACACCCTCGCCGGTCCGTTTGATGGCATGAGCGGGACACACCTCTGCACAGGTAGGGGAGTCGCAGTGCATGCAAACTACCGGGACAGTTTGCGTCGAGACCGCTCGATCGATGTAGTCGAGCTGAATCATCGAATAACCCTTGTGAGTGTCGCACTCAGTGCAAGCCTGGACACACGCGTTGCAACCGATACAACGACTAGGATCGACGTAAAAGTAACGGTTTGGTGTGGCCGGCATATCCTACCGCATAATTTTTCAAGTCGCTCCGGAGTGAGGCGCGTCAGCCTTCCGCAAACGTACGGCACACACCTTATACTCTGGAATGTGTGAGATCGGGTCCTGCGCAGAGATCGTCAATTGGTTGACGCTTTGCTTTCCCGCCCAATGATAGGGAATAAAGATCGTATCCGGGCGAATCGTGTTCACCACTTGAGCCTTGAGGGTGACAGCGCCACGCCGGGACTCGAGTGTTGCCCAATCACCTTGCTTGAGCCCGAGTTTCCCGGCCAACATCGGGTGAACTTCTATATATGGCTCGGGACACTGATCGACTAACGGCCCGATTCGTCTTGTCTGTGTGCCCGAAAGAAAATGACTGATCACGCGCCCGGTGGTGAGCATCAATGGATAGTCGGTGTCAACTTCTTCGGCCGGCGGAGTGTAGGTTGCGACATTGAAGCGCGCCTTACCATCCGGAAAGTAGAATGGTCCATTTCCTTTCGCGATGGGGTTCCAGGTGCCCGGCTCGAATAATCGGTGAGTCCCGGTATCCTCTTCGGACAGGCACGGCCAGAAGACGCCATGCTGCCGCTCGATTTTCTCATACGTGACCCCGAAGTAATCCGCGAGTCCGCCTTTTGACGCGATCCGGAGCTCTTCAAAGATCTCCCGTGGTGAATGAAAGTTAAATCCATGAGGGCGTTTCAGTGCATGCGCAATATCCTGGATGATTCTCCAATCTTCGCGGGCTTCACCGGGACAATCGATCGCTTTGTTTATCTTGACGACGCGGCCTTCGGCAGTCGCCACCACCCCTTCGTCTTCTTCTTGCAGTGAGCCAGGAAGAACGATGTCTGCAAAGCGCGCCGTGTCGTTGAGGAAAAAATCGATGGCCGCGTAAAACTCGAGTTTCTCCAGCGCGCGCCGCACAAAATTATTATCGGGTAAAGAAACAATTGGGTTGAAAGAGATCGAAAGCAGTCCACGAATTTCCCCGCGATCGATCTTCCTGATGATCTCGTAAGCGTCCACGCCGGCTTGCGGCAAATCGGCGGGATCCACTTGCCAGACACTGGCAACGTAAGCGCGATGTTCGGGGTTGCTGATGTCGCGCATTCCTGGCAACTGATCGCACTTCTGGCCATGTTCGCGTCCGCCTTGGCCGTTCGCCTGTCCGGTAATCGTTGCATAACCACAGTTTTCTCGACCAATTCGTCCTGACGCCAAAACCATATTGATAGCGCCCAGAACATTTTGAACGCCATGGCTGCTGTGTTCGATGCCGCGTGCGTGCATGAGAAAACTAGTTCTGGCTCTTCCCCACAATTCGGCCGCCTTTAAAATACCTTTCTCGGCTATCCCTGTTACCCGAGCGGTCAGTTCCGGCGTCCAATCCGCGACATTGGCCGCCGTCTTATCGAATCCCTGCGTGTATTTTTCGATAAACGAATGATCGATCCAATCATTCTTGATCATCAAATGAAGGATGCCGTTGAACAAAGCAACATCTCTCCCGGGCTTAATCGGAAGAAATAGATCACATGTCCGCGCGAGCGGTGTAATGCGTGGATCAACCACAATAATCTTGGCGCCGTTCTCCCGCGCCTGCCAGACGTAGTCAGTTGTAATCGGAGCGCACTCGGCGATGTTCGCTCCACTGATCCATACCACCTCGGTGCGTAAGATGTCGTTCCACGGGTTGGCGGCTCTATCGATACCAAAGGCCTTCTTATTTCCGGCGCCGGCGCTTACCATGCAGAGTCGGCCGTTATAATCGGTATAAGGTGTCTTAAGACAAACGCGAGCGAACTTCCCCATGAGATAAGTCTTTTCGGTAGTGAGGCTCGCTCCGCTTAGGCTGGCAAAGGCGGATGGCCCGTGGGCATTCTGGATACGGCCGATCTCATCGGCGACCTTCTGGATCGCTTCTTCGTAAGGTATAGGGCTAAATCCATGAGGGCTTGTGGCGTCGCGTTTGTAGGCATGCAGCAGACGATCCGGATGGGCGCCTTGCAAATAGCGTTTCACCCCTTTTGGGCACAGCTTTCCTTTGTTGAAGGGGAAGGCGTACCAAGGTTCATATCCGATAACCTGGTTGTGTTTTACCAGGAGTTGGATCCCGCACTGCTGCCCGCAAAAACAGCAGTGCGTTTCCACTACTCGGTCCGGCACCACACCGGGATCCAATCGCATTCCAGTTGAGGTCGAGAGATGCGGGCCGAACTTCTCGCTGATCGAGTCGGGTTGTAATACCAGAGTGGCCATATGAATTATACGGGTCAGGGGTGAAAATTCTCGCGGTCTTCTATGTCGAGCGGTCCCTCGCCGAGTCCGGGATTTACCGGTACCGGCATGGTCGCCGGCGGTGCCAACGGTTCGATTTGAGAGGCAGATCGAAACCGCAAGCCACCCTGAGCTAGCGCCAACAGGGCGCGGCGACATCGAGGACAAATCCACTGATAATGACCGACTTGGTCATCAGCGGTTTCATATCGATAACCCAGCTTCCGCTCGACCTCTATCAGGTCCTCGACATGCATACGAGAAGAAAACGGATGCCCGCACCTTCGGCATTTTGCTGCTTCCTCGGCCCGTGAGACATCCTTATAAAAACTGACGCCGATCTGTGCGGGACGCTGAAAGATATGAAAGAACTTTCCAAAAGGGAGCCAGAGCAGGGTGACGATCACCGTTATGGCGTGAGTGAGTGACAGAAATTCATAGCCGTAGCCGCGGAGCCAGGTGTAGCTCACGGTTAGTAGTAGTCCCGTAAGACTCACGGCAAATAATAGAACTAACGGCAGAACGTCTTCACCGAAAAGCTGCAACGATGCCGCTCCTTCATCACGCATTCGACGATGCATGGCGATCATGACGCCCGCCATGACCAGGAACGCGGCCCAGACGAGTCCGTGAAAAAGCACAAAGCCAAAAATAGACTCGACCTTGAAAACCGTGGTCGGGAATCCGAAAACGAAGATCCGGTAGCTATCCAGATCGCCTGGAATCGACTCGAACATTATCCAGCCAAACACCAGAGGAAAGGTAATCAACGCCGCGATGATACAGCCCCACATGATCAGCCAATGGGCTAGCCATCGGTACTGTCCGCGCAAAAAGATAAAATGATTCAACGCGAAATCTACGGTCACTCTTTTGAGCCAATTGACCGCGTTCTGTTTTCGGTAAGGCCGTCTGAAGAAGGCTTCCCAGCCTCGCCGCCAATACAAAGCGGTCGGTGGTCGTTGAAGCCACATCGCGTAGCGGTAAGTAAGCCCGAAAGCAGCGAACAAGGACGCAAACGTGTAGGCGACGAGTGCACTATCGAACCGTGAGAGGTTTCGCGACCCGATGACAATGGCAATGGCGAGTAGCGCCGTTACCGCCAAACCCCAACCAACCGATTTAATGGCTTCGGGTCTCACGGGGGTCTGTTTTCTGGTTCACGCTTTGGAGTCCTAAAGCGGGATGCTATTTCCAAGATTGGCGCCCGGCTTCATCTTAGTGTCGTAATGGCGAGCGTCAACCCACTCACCCGCCTACCCGAATGAATTTTGTAGACCATTCGAAAAATCCATGACCAGCATCAGCCCAACGGCTCCGTAGGAGCTAAATCTATAAAGATCCGCCTCTGGAGCCGTTTTCTGTAAAAAATGTGAGACGGTTTTTCTCAACCCCCCTGTTTTTTGGCCGATCCCAAGATTGGCTCCGTAGGAGCTAAATCTATAGAGATCCGGCTCCTCTGGAGCCGTTTTGTGTCAAAAAATGTGAGGCGGTTTTTCTGGACCCTGTTTTTAGCCGAGCCCAAGACTGGCTCCGTAGGAGCTAAATCTTTATAGCAAGCGTAGCGTAGAAGCGATGAGCCGCCTCCGCTACGCTACGGCGCGCCTCCCTAATTGTTTAGGCGCGACGAAGCCTTGGCGGAGTCGGCTCCGCTAGGAGCGGCATCCAAGGCCATGCATCCGAAGGT
>JAFAVN010000316.1 GCA_019242435.1 Verrucomicrobiota bacterium
GTGATGTCATTTTTTGTCGGCCTGGTGGTATTCGGGCTCGCGCTTTTGTTCTTGGTATGAAGGCAGGCGGGACGGCAGCGAATGACGAACACAAATCACAGACGGTGGACAGAGTGGACACAGGTGAACCGGATTGCCACATCTGGGATTTGTTATTTGCCGTTGCCTCCTGTCGAACAGTTGTCGCTGAGGTGATTGAGGTTTTCGTGGTCAACGGCGAGATTGATCGTGTGGGCGTCGGGAGAAACTCGGAGGATGTAGATCCGATCGTAGTCTGACTCCGGCCAATCGGGCACCTTGTGGGGATCAGCTCCACTTTGGCGCAGGATATCTTTGACCATTTCATTCAGTTTAACGTGCTCCCAGGCTACGAAGATGAGTTTTCCGCGATGACTTGGGCTCAGTAGATCGGCCGCCAAGCCTTTGATATTATCGAACTGGAAATCGCAGTTTACTGGTAGCCCAAGCCGAACGGCCGTCGGCTCGATGGTTATTAACGGCCGTACGTAATCGAAAGTGCCCCCCAAATCATGAGCCTTACCCGCTGGATTGGGAGCATAGATGATATCGGCTTTGCCGAATTTCGGAATCAAAACGTCTGGAAGCGCCAGCGCGCGATTTAGACCTCTACAGTCAAGCTGCCCAAGACCCAACAGCGGCTTCTCCCCATGGCGAATCAAAACGACAGTTTCGGTCTTCGGATCCGTACCCGCCGCGCCGGGGCTAGCTTGGCCGCACTGAGCAGCCGCCAATAGGGAGGCAAGGCAGAAAATGAGTAGCTTTGGCATGCCTTACTCATCGAGGCTCCTGCGGTTCTGCAAAAGACGTTTTCGAATCTGCCGAAAAAGATCGCGACAGGCGACGTAGGACTCACGGATTCGCTGAAACGCAGGTTTGAGAAAGCACCGCCAGGCTGAGCAGCCTGGCGGTAACCACACCTTGATCTATGAAGTGCCTACCTTTGACGCGCTAGGAGTACCGAAATAAACAGAGAGATCACGATGAGTTTATGACGAGAGGTCGAATTACGGGGACGATCGGCGAGAAAGGGGATGGAGGATCTGGAAGCTAGAATTTAGGAGGTGCTGGGTGGACCGCCCTGGTGCTAGTGGAACAGGTCAGCGGCTAGATTGGCCGCTGGGTTAAAAAGTACAGAAGGCAGCAATCCGCACGGCTGATCCACCCAGCACCACCTAGATTCCAGCTCCTAGATCCTCAATCCTCTCCTTTCACCTGGTCCAACGTCCGCCGGCCGAACTCAGAACAGGTTCAATACCATTAAGCGCTTCGTCGCGGTTGGAGTAATCAACTCGGCCTACGGCTCCAATCATCGAGGTGCCAGTGGCTGCTCGAAACTTTTGGCTCATACTTTCTCCGGTGTAACAACCCCAGCTCTTTACGTAGGCGCCCGGGGCGAAAATCCCACGGTGGATTTGTGCCAACTGATTCTGGTGCAGCCAGGATTTGGAGCAACTGCCGACCTGATTCGAGTAATCGAACATGAATGCGTCCTGGTTCGAATGACCGAAATACTCGAAATCGGCGATCTTTATTTGTCCTCTGGGCTTCCCATAATTCAAATAGCGGACTACATCCTCGCCATCCTGGAAGGGAACCAGATTCAACTTGTAGGTGTCCCGCACCGAATAAATCAACGGGATCAGCTCGCGATGCTCCTGAACCGAACGCGTGCGATAACCATCTAAATAAATCAGCACGGTGATCGTCACAGCCGGGTTGTCCTTGAGCTGCGGCTCCAGTTGTTGAATCCGGGTGCGTGCGGCTCGGACGAAACAGCCCCAGTAATTATCGTGGGGTTCCTGTTTGTATTTTTCCCAAAGATGTAAGGAAGGTCCGCCACAGAGCATGATGTACTCGTAAGGATGTTGAGCGCTAGCTATCGGCACAACTGGCAAGGACGAATGCGCCTGGGTTTGAGCGGCTGCTGTTAGATTCAACGAAAGCGCACAGAGCAGGAGACTCAAGGCGACCGTTTCAAGTCGACCTGGTTCTCGAATGGCCGGCCAGCCCGCAACGCTTTCGCCTCGGCGCACGCGGGCGGGGCTAATGCAGGGGTGGAGTATCGGCGTACTGCGCCTTGGCCGAGATGCATCCGCGTGGTGGATTGAAAATGCGTTCATGGCAGCATCGGTTGAGTTCCGCCGCGAGGCCAACCGGCAAACATCAATCTATCTCGGATGAAATCAGCAGGCCAGATCGGAACCGGATTAGGGGACATCAGCTCGGCTCGTCGAAGGACGAATTCCGGACAAAAACGGCCGGCAGACGCATCGTAGATTTGATCTCCGGAGAAATAGCCGTAAAGCCGGTATTCACTACCATTATCGGAGCCGACCTGGTTGCGCGCGCGATCCGGGGCGAACACATACTTCTCATTTAAGATCACGAGCTTCGCGGTTCGCCAACTTTGCCTTGGGGAACGGACGTAGCCCCAAATCGCGAGGGGAGGAGCGTAGACGCGGCGGCCGATGTAGTAGTTACCAAGCTTTTCTTGGGCGATCTGCTCGATAACGACTGCCGACTCGGATAGCGGCGCTCTCATCGGCGTGCTAGCGCATGCGACGATGAGTAGGAGTAGAACAATTCCCAGCACGATCGGCCTCAGGCACGGCAACATTGGGCGCCACGTTCGGTGTTCCCGGTTCGAAGTTCAAGCTTCCGAGTTTTGGGCTCGAAACTCCTTTTGAGTTGCAAAGCTCCCTCCGGCAGCTATCTATTCGATCCACTAAACTGGGAGACCCGCGTATGAACATTATTCAGAAGATCGAAAAAGAGCAGTTTAAGCCCGAAATAACCCCTTTCCGCGTAGGTGACACCATCAAAGTTCATACCCGGGTGGTCGAAGGAGACAAAGAACGAATCCAGCTTTTCACCGGCATTGTGATTGCCAGGCGCGGGACCGGCCTGAACGCCTCGTTCACGGTACGCCGGATTTCCTACGGTGAAGGCGTAGAGCGGGTGTTTCCCCTACATTCCCCGCGGATCGCGAAAATCGAGGTGGAACGCCAAGGCAACGTCCGCCGGGCGAAGCTGAATTATCTGAAGAACCGCAAAGGCAAACAGGCCATGGCGGTGAAGGAAAAAGCGCAGCAGGTATAATGCGCTCGTTCCCTAGGACGGGACAGAAGACCTTCGTTTTTCGACAGCCTGCTAGTGTCCTGTCTGCTCTGATCATCAGCGCCTGGGCGCATGATCATTCAAAGCCGCCGCGGGAGCGGAGAATTTGACCGGTGATCCAGCCGGAGTCCGGGCCTGCCAGGAACGTGACCAGGTGAGCGGCATCGTCGGGACGGCCCAAACGGCCAAGGCCGAAGCGAGGCAGCATCTTCTTCTGCAACTCGGGTGTCATGCAGCCTGAATCGGTTGGTCCCGGGTCGACGGCGTTCACTGTAATTCCTAGATGGCCAACCTCAGCCGCAAAGGTGATGGTGAACGCGTCTAGTCCCGCCTTAGTGACCACGTAGGCCAGTTCGCCACGCATAGCGCCAAGCATTTGTCCGGATGTGATCGAGATAATCCGCCGGGCGCTTCTGCCGCCGTAACGGCGGACGAACTCAACACTCAGTAAAACGGGCGCGCGCGTGTTGATGGCGTAATGGCGATCGATGAGCGCTGCATCCAGATTTTCCAGCGAATCTGATTGGGAAAAGCAGGCGTTATTTATCAGGATATCGGCCGCCTCAAAATGGGCTCCGACAGCAGAAATTAGCCGGTGAACTGAATCCGCGTCCGATAGGTCAAACGGCTCCCATACAGCTTCGGCTCCGACGGCTTTGAGCTCATCGAGCAAGGCTTCCGGTCGATGTTCTTTCTCGCTCCAAGGCTGCTGATTGTCGTATTCGGGCCAACCGGTCAGAAAAAGCTGCGCGCCAGAGCCGGCTAGCGAACGTGCAATGGCAGCGCCAATCCCTTTTGATCGGCTAACGCCGGTAACGATGGCAACCTGGCCGGCTAGTAAGTTCTTCATGGCGGTGGAAGTGACACCATGTTGATAGGTCAAATCGGTCTGATAGGTCAAATAGGTGTCATAAGTGCGATTCGGGTGATGGCTCAACGGTATCGACTGCTAATGGCTAACTCGTAACCGCCGAGCGTTAACCGGTCATGGCGCCACGACCAGCTGCGCACCAGCATTCGCAAAGCGGCGGCCAGGTCTTCCGACGGTTCGGCATCGGTCACTAGGATTTGCATCGCGTTCAATCCAGCAATCTGAGCGAAGGAATCTTTGCCGAGCTTCGATGAATCTGCCAGTACGATCGTTCGCCGGGCGGCAGCCATCATGGCAGCAATCATCGAGGCTTCCTCTAACACCGTGGTGGTGTGGCCTTATGCGAGAAGGCCTCGCTATGTGAGCAAACACTATCGTCGCTTGCATCTTTAGTCAGCTCACTCGGAATGAGTCATTCCGAGTTACGCGAATTTGGCTCCGGCCACCCAGCAGAGGCCGCTAAACTCAGGAAGCAACTGGGCCTGCAACGAATTTGTGTTCACGCGGATACCTGGGCATTGGCTGTGACCAGAAATCCAGCCGATGATGGACACAGTGGACACAATGGACACAATGGACACAGTGGACCCGACGGACAGAATGGACCTGACGGGCACGATGGAGCGGATTGACTGAAAGCCTCTCTCACAAAGTGCCATTCGAAGATGCTGATTGTGTCTATCGTGTCCAGCCAAGCCGCTCGGGTTCTAACCGACTGACGCGCCTGTCGCCGGTATCCTGCCTAGACCAGCTTTACCTCCCGCTTTTTCACTACCGACTCGATGCTGGCAAATACGACGGCTAGCGTTTTTTGATTATCGGCTACGCTGGGCTGAGGTTGTTCTGCGCGTTCGATGCTGTCTATGAAATGCTCCAGCAACGGCACTCGTCTTTCCTGGACAGGTTCGACGGGCATGAGTTCTTTGGTAGGTTCGGCCGGGATTTCCAGGCGAACGGACGTCCGGCAAACGTCGTCGATAACCCCGTCCCAGAAAAGTCGCCCTTTGCTACCGACGAAGTGCCACTCCCCCTCCCAGGATGTTATGGGACCGCGCGCACACCAATCTCCATCCCATATCACTGGGATATCCCCTTGCAGGCGCATCAGCGATAAAGCATTCGATGGATGTTTGAACGCATTATCAGGTGTGTCGTGTTCCACCGCCAGGACACTCGTGACTTCGCGCTGAGTCATGAAACGGAGAAGGTCGATGTGGTGCACTGACATATCGAGCAGGATCGAGTGAGGTAACGCAAAAATAGAGTGTTCCGGGTTGGTAATCACATCCGGCAGATGCCGGCGAAACCGAATTTTGATCGCTTGCAGGTCGCCTATGTCGCTGGCGACCAGACGCTCGCGCACCAGGGCGGCGGCTTTCACAAACCGGTAGCCTTGGGCTACCATAATGAGCCCAGACGCATGCTCGGCAGCGGCAGCGACCTCGGCTGCTTCCGCCATCGAAGTAACCATCGGTTTTTCAATCAGGACATGTTTCCCCAGGCCAACCGCCTGCAGAATGACAGGTTTATGTTGACTTGGATTAGTGACCACTAACACTGCGTCCGCCGAGACTTTTGCGGCAGCCGTCGATAATTCGGGAAAACAAGGAATATTGTACGTTTGCTGCGGCCATTCAGCCGCTAATTGGTTCTTTTCAACGGCTGCCGCGACGGATGCACGCGGATGTTCCTGCAAAAGCTCAATCCATTTTCGTCCCCAAAATCCTACACCGGCTACGATGAAATTCATATGGATCCGGTGAGCGTTGCATTGCTAAGAATAGTTGCAAGCAAGGACACTGGTTGCGCATTTGATCCAGTCGCGTTTTAGTTATCGCCGCACCTATGAACTTTCAGTTCGACCCGATTGAGGAGGTCTTGGAAGCCCTGCACCAAGGCCGGCTCGTTATTGTGACTGACGATGCGCAGCGGGAAAACGAAGGGGACCTCATTCTGGCAGCTGAAAAAGCCACGACTGAAGCCATCAGTTTTATGATCCGCTATACGTCAGGGGTCATCTGTGTTCCGATGGAGGGAAGCGCGTTGGACCGCCTGGATTTACCCCTGATGACTCGGCGAAATAGCGAAGCGATGCGCACGGCATACACGATCTCTGTGGATGCGAAGACCGGGGTTACTACCGGCATCTCGGCTGCAGATCGCGCCCGTACTATCCGCTTGTTAGCAGATCTGAATACTCACGCAGACGACCTGGTCCGACCGGGCCACGTATTCCCTCTGCGGTACCGTCAGGGAGGCGTTCTGCGTCGAGCAGGGCATACTGAAGCGGCCGTCGACCTCGCCCGGCTTGCCGGTTTGACTCCGGCCGGTGTACTGGCCGAAGTGGTCAACGACGACGGAACCATGGCCCGGTTGCCGGAGCTATTTGCATTCAAGGAAAAGTTTGGGCTAAAAATCTGCTCGATCGAGAGCTTGATCGCTTACCGGCGCGTCCGCGAAAAACTGATAGTAAAAGAACAAGAGGTTAACCTGCCGACTGACTATGGAGATTTTCGTTTGCACCTCTACAAATCAATTGTCGATGGCGTCCATCACCTGGCATTGACCAAAGGCGTGTTGCCGCCGGCGGCGCCCACCCTGGTTCGGGTACATAGTGAATGTCTCACCGGAGACGTGTTCGGCTCCCGTCGATGCGACTGTGGCAACCAGTTGCATGCCGCCCTGCAACAAATCGAAGAGGCTGGCGCCGGAGTCTTGGTTTACATGCGGCAAGAAGGGCGCGGTATTGGGTTGGCGGCGAAGATTCATGCGTACAAGCTCCAAGAAAATGGTCTCGATACAGTGGAAGCGAATGAGAAGCTGGGGTTCGCTATGGACTTGCGCGAATACGGAATCGGAGCCCAGATCTTGGCAGATATCGGTGTTCGGGAGATTCGACTTTTGACCAATAATCCTAAGAAAGTCGTCGGACTAGAAGGTTATGGTCTCAACATTGTTGACCAAATCCCGATCCGAGTTACAGCCAATCCACATAACGAGAAATATCTAGAAGCCAAACGGCTAAAGATGGGGCATTTGTTGTAAGGGTTCGACGAGTTCGAGGAGTTCAAGGAGTTCGCGGACAATCGATTGATGGGTAACAGGATTGATCGGGCGGTCCTTTCGTTTCAGCTCCAAGCTCCCCTCGCGGCAAGCACTGTTTCAACATCTCGAGCGCCTCGAGCTCCTTGAACTCCTACCCCCCACCCTTGCAGTAGACCTGCCCCGGAGTATGGTCCCGCACTCATGTCGAATCAGTTTCCAGCCCGACCCGAGTTACAGAGCGGCTCTTGGCACTTCGGGATTGTCGCCAGTGAATACAATCGTGACTACGTTGATGGACTTGTTAATTTCGCCAAGGACGAACTGCTGACGATTGCGCCGAAGAGCGAGATATCGATCGTTCGCGTCCCCGGGTCATTCGAGATTCCCATCGGGGTCCAAAGATTAATCGAGAACCGGATCATGGACGCAGTGTTGGGGTTTGGCGTCATTTTCGACGGCGAAACGATGCACGCAGAGCTAATTGCAGGCGCCGTAACTACCGCGCTGATGAACTTGAGCCTGCAGCATCATACTCCGATCCTGCATGAAGTTCTGGTCGTGAAGAATGATCAACAAGCCAACGAGCGTTGTCTATTGCCCAACATCAATCGGGGTATTGAAGCCGCTCGCGCAGCCGTCCGGATCTTGAACGCCCTGAAGAGCCTTGGAAAAGAGTAGGCGTATGGGCAAGCGAAGAGAAGGACGCGAGACCGCAGTACAACTCCTGTTTCATTGGGACTTGAACGTTC
>JAFAVN010000529.1 GCA_019242435.1 Verrucomicrobiota bacterium
GGCGGCAATCGTATCATCAATTGTGATCACGGCTTACAATAGCCATCTTTCTACAACGAGCACCCCGTCTCACGGACGAGCATAACCTGGAAGCGAGCAAAAGGCACCGCTTCTATCCGCAAATACACCCCAAAGACAGGGCCAAGATAGCTTGCAGAGCTTAGCGGTTGGACGGTTTGTACTCTATCTCCTGGATGTTCGCCAGTGTGATCAAACGCGGGACCCCGGTTTTCGTATAAACGATGACAAAGGAAGGTACCTCCGGATCAACTTCTTCAGGAATAGGAGGCAGATCAACGAAATCAGGATGATGGACAGAAAAGCGGTTACCGGAACCCGTTACGATGACAAACGGCGAAAATCCTTCGGGCTTGATAATATCCGCAATTTCTTCCCTGGTCATAGGGCACAATCTATCCGTAGGTCTTAAACGATAAACATAATTTTTTACTGTTATAAACTTAGCAATCCAGGATCGCTCCTCCCCAACCGTAATCTTACGCGATCGGTGACCTACGATTTATACCCGGTGTGCTCCCAACCCAAGGTTCACCGTGCCATTACCGCATCCAGATCATCCAGAAATCTGCGGTTCTGTTCCATGGTACCGACGCTCACCCGGACCCATTCAGGCAATTTATACTCCCCGGTTGCTCTGACGATAGTCCCGCGACGCAGGAGTTTCTCAAAAATCGCCTTCCCATCGCCCACCTTCACCAAGACAAAATTAGCGGAGCTGGGTACGTATTCCAGACGTCGCTTCTCAAATTCAGACTGCAGAAAGGCTACACCGGCGAACGTTAACGCACGGGTCTGCTGCTGATGTTCGTCATCCTCTAGTCCGGCAATCGCGCCAACCTGAGCGATCGCATTCGCGTTGAACGGTTGCCGCGTTTTATGCAACAATTTGATCAAATCCGGATGCGCTAACCCGTACCCGATCCGCAAGCTTGCCAGTCCCTGGATCTTCGAAAACGTTCTCAGGAGAATCACGTTCCGCATTTCATGCACGTAGCGGAGAGTATCGGGCGGACTTGCCAGGAACTCGTAGTAGGCTTCGTCCAGCACCACTGCAACCTCGTTTGGCGTGTTATTGATCAGTCGTTCCAACTCGGCGGCGCCTACCATTGTACCGGTCGGATTATTCGGGTTAGCTAGATAAATCAGCTTCGTTTGAGGCGTAATCGCCCGGACCATCGCGTCCACGTCTGCAGTGAGGCCGGGGTCCGCGACCTCGATCGCAGACGCCCCGAACAAGTGCGCCATCAGCTTGTAAATAACAAACGCATGATCCGCCACTATGATATTATCACCAGGCCGGAGAAAAGCGTGTCCCAGAAACTCAATGATCTCGTTCGACCCGTTCCCCAAGATAACGTTCGAGATGTCGAGTCCAAACTTCCTCGCGATCGCGGTTCGCAGATGATATCCGCCGCCATCCGGGTAAAAATGGGCCTTAGCCAGTGCCGCGGTCATCGCCGCCACCGCTTTAGGGGACGGACCAATCGGGTTCTCGTTTGAAGCCAGCTTAACGATCTTCTCCGGCGGCAACCCCAATTCGCGGGCCACATCATCGATCGGTTTTCCTGGGATATAGCTGACAATATCATTCAGCCACGGGTTCGCCCGGGCAAGCAAATCAGTCGTAACCATGCTGAGACTCAGTAAACTGGGAATTTGAGCCAAGGCAACCCCGGACCCGGACCGCGGACAGACAGAGGAAACAATTGGCCGTGGAACAAATTAGAGATTTGCCAATTCATCGTCGTCCAACTACCGATCAGATAACACAGTGAGGAAAATCCAAGGTGGCTGTCGGGTTCGTTCCATTGGCGCTGTTTCGAAAATCTTGTTCAGAACCAATGTAGTGGAAGTTTAGTCCGGTTTTAAAGGTACGTTCCGCCCTCCGTCGACGACATCGCCTGCGTTTTGGATCGCGGCGCTCCTGGATCCTGCGCGCCGCTGGCAAGAGCTACCGCCCGACCTGGCCGAAAATCCTCAGCGTTACCGAAAGGCTGCAGTCATCGGCCACATCGTTGGTCGCCAATTGCGGCATCTGAGGTCGCCGCTCTGGATGTTCTACAAGGCGACCGAGGCGCAATGGTTGGAAGGCTCTCTTTCGGCGGACAGCACATTGAAGGAAGCACTCGCATTATCTTTACCCTGCTCATCGCCTCGCTCGCTATTGTTCTACGAGTCATCCGCCAAACCAGGTGGAAAAGAACGCGATAAACTCGGACGGACCAAGCCGATGGAACAGGCGCGAATTGAAACAGCCACATGGGCGACCAACCCAAGAACCTAACCAGACATCCGTCAGACATTCTTCAACAACGTTTCATCTGGCCATTTGTTGCTTCACTTATTGGTATCCAAATTTCAATTGAGCCAGTTCCAGTCATCGGATCGAATTCCTTGCCATACCTTTCGAAATTCGGCGCATCCGCGATTACTTTACCCGAATTCGGCAGTCGCGCCGTCCAGATCGTGTAGTGAGTGCGACGGAGCATCGATACGTGCTGGGAATGTCGAAAAACAGCGTAGCGCTGACGGCTAGTGCGAACGGTCGTAAATCCCTTTGGTAAAGCAGCAAATTGAGATACTTGCACTCCAGCGAGATAATCAAAGTTTCCTGAATCGTCGCAGTTATACGCGACACCGTAGGTTTCGGAACCGACCTGCCCATAAAAGCTGCCGATGTAAGTTGCGAACCGCTGCCATTGGCGCGGAATTCCTTCGTTCGTCTCAAAAGTATATCGAGAGCTCAGCCCTGCTATCAGCAGGCCTGCGTTTTCCTCAAACCGTGGTTCGTCGAGTTGGATGAACATTGATCTATCCACGCGCAGGGGTTCCACAAGATTGGCCTGGTTAAGGCTGGCGGCGGAGCGAAATTGTTCAGGTGTGACCTGGAAATGTTCTCGAAAAGCTCGCGTAAACGCTTCGTGCGAGCCATAGCCAGCTTTGAGGGCGACTTTGAAAATGTTAGGCTCCCCAGCCGCCAGGAATCGGGCTGCTTCGGTGAGCCGGCGGCCACGAACGTATCGCATCAGGGATTGCCCCGTCGCCATACCGAATGCTCGAGCCAGGTGGTGCTCGGTTACGCCAACCGATTCGGCAATGGATTGGAGGGAGATTTCGTCTTCAAGCCGGTTTTCAACAAACCAGACAGCCCTTTCAACAGGGGTGGACGCTCCTTCATTTTTCATGCGATTTGGCCGCTTGATCAAGATTGATCGTCCCACAAGGAAAACTTAAGAGCGATTACTTGACGAGAAAGCCTGGTTCTCTCTGGTTCTCAGCGCGTGACCCAAGCGCCCTACAAGATGGAAGAAAAAACGGCCAAAATAGTGATCTCGCACTCGAGACCACTGTGGATCGGTTTCAGCCCACCGGTTGATCACCTGCCAGCTTAAATGCTAACTCTGTTTGCCATTTAGCAGAGTTTGGCTCTTTTCTTGGATCGGTGAGGTAATGCTCGATACGCGCCCGCCAGCCCTCGCCTTTGGAACCTTCGGGCCACTTATCCCAGACCACTCGTTTGTCTTCCGCCCAATCCAACAGTTCACCGGTCGCCTGCATGAGACCTTCGTAGGGCCCAGTGTATACCAGCGTGGCGTAGTGCCCTCCAGGTAGAATGTCTACGGTGATACGGTTATCGCCTCCCACAGCAGTAGCAATCGGAACGCCGACGTCGATCTCCATCTTCGCCATCATATCTATAACGCGATAGCGCCAGAGAGGCGCACCAGATGGTTTCAGGCCTTTACTTTCTAACCAACCGTACACTTCACCCCAAAGCGGCGGCAGTATTTTGCCCATCTCATGCATTGTGACCTGGGCCCGAATGCCCGCGTAGGGCTGCTCATTGCGAAATTCAATCTTTGGTTCGGGGATCATCTTTCTCCTCCTGCGGTTGTTATTGAATCAAGACTAACAGTAAGCCGATTTGCCCGCTTGATCAGGATTGATCATTCCGCAAAAAAACGTGCCAAAATAGTGAAAAATCTCGCACTGACCCCACGGTAGTCACA
>JAFAVN010000171.1 GCA_019242435.1 Verrucomicrobiota bacterium
GTCAGCTGGGCGAGACGATCCGGCCTCCTTCGCTTTGGCGCTCAGACTGTTTATTGATGGCCGTGGCCAAATGTCATTGATCATCTCGTTAGGTGGGTAAGGCAGCCAATGGTGGCTCCAGCAAAGTCCGGAGTCTTAACGATGCCAGTTTGCATACCAGAACTCAGGGAAAGCATCTGTTAGCTCTTGGCCTTCGAGTTTTGGCGCGAAAGGTCTGCCATGCCGCCTAGTCACCGCAGCGAGCTCAGATAAACGACTGTGAGCATCTTTGGCCGCTGATTCGCGTTTTTTAGGATCATGGGTTGAGGCAGCATCACGCCAGATGGAGCGACCTGCCATAAACCCTGATGCGCCGGCGCGGCTCGCAATCTCGACCTGAGCCTTAAAGGCTTGATAACCAACGCCCGCAGATAGCAGCATCCAGGGCACGTTCACACCAGCATCGAGCTGTTTGCAAGCTTCCAGCGCTTTGGCTCTTCCCTCCTCGGTGTCAACGTAGCCGGGAAATTCCACTTTGAGTATGTCGACGCCAAGGGAATTCACTTCGTGTGCGCTTTCGACAATTCCTCTGACTCGACGTTCTTTCCAAGAGGCACTCTTCGGATCTTCGTCCTCGAACGGAAACCATATGGGTTCGACTACAAGGGGGAGCGAAAGTTCCGCGCATTCGCGCACCAGTGAACGCACTACCTCACGCTGATGCTCGGCAACTTCGCTGTCCGGCCGATAGAACCATAATAGTTTGCAGACGTCGACGCCGAGCAATTTCATCTGCTTGGTGCTCCAATACTCCCGGTATCTGGTCTTCCTATGGGCGGTAGCCGGCTTGTAGTCTTCGTCTTCGATACTGGCCATAAGGCCTACCGAACCCGGGAGGGCGCGCGAGGCTATGACTTGGGCTAAACCGAAGCGGGCGTCTAGCAAGAAGGCGCTGCACTCGGAGGCCAGCAACCGGGTCAAGCCTATCTTTGCGTCACAAGTCCGCCGATAATCAACCGTTTTTGGATTAGGATCCAACAGCTCCTGAAAATCGGACAAGTGGTCCAATGCACAGACCAGAAAAAATCCGTCTGAGGTAGTCACCCGTTGGATGCTTCGTAGCTTTCCGGGATCCATGGTGTTCTGTTTCGTATTCATATATAGATGTAGGTTCTTATTACTGAGGGTTTGCTATTGCGGACTCAGCTCCGCCAAGGACCAGAAGAGTTCCGGCCAAGAAAGTATCACCCAGTCCGATCGTTGCGGCCGGGCGTTCAAGATAGGGGGAGGCGCAACAAACGATAAATCGCTCGCGGGACTTGCTAAACGGTTCTAGCGGTGGATCACGAAACTCAGCGTTGCCTGGCACTGCCAGCGCCTGGCAGGGCTCTCCTTTTTCCGCCCGAATCGATGCGAGCAGGCAACCGCAAACAAGAGCTTCGAGCTCGCGCTGGGGATCGCGTTTGGTTATGGCCAGCGCCCACGTGTCAGCGTGTACGCACAAACGCGAGAGATTCAACTTGCGGCTGAGTTCGCAGGCTTTCGTGATGGGATCCTGTGATCCAACACAAAGTCCTCGGAGCTCCGAGTAACTCATTCCCAAAGAGGTGAACGCTCCGGCTAGCCCTTCCAGGACCGTATCCCTAGCGTCGAGACTCGCATAATCGCCAAGTTCTAAATGGATGGTTCTCAGGCCGCGATCTCTCCAGGCATGAGCCAACTTAACGGTGTCTGAAAGTGCCGCTCGTATATCTTGGCGGTCGATTTCATTGAATCCGGATAAAATAGCGGCTCCGCTAATAGCCGCTGCAGAGATACTCTCCCGAGTGAAGTCCGGATCGTTATCCAATCGCTCCTGGGTAAAGCGCACAATCGTTCGGCTTGAGCGCTTGGGGATAACAGACCCGATTGGGCTTCCTGCGGTATACTCGAAAATGTAATGAGCGGGCTTCCTTTTTTCCACAGGGAGAATGTCTCCGCACTGGAGTACGCCCTGGTTGGTCGCCACCTGAACACTCGGGTGAATGACTGACAATTGCCGTTTACTGCGATCTTCCAAGCTCATCAGAGCTGGAGCGCCGAGGACGGCAAGCATTTGGCCGGCTTGCGCTCCGCTCCCGCCAAGTCCCCAACGCGAAAACTGGAGGTTCTTTTCTAACCAAATTCCCCCTTCGGGCCAATCCAGAAAAAATTCCCCGCCAATTCCCGCACTGGCTCTGCGAAGGAGTTCTCGTGCCAGTACCCCTTGTGGCGTCCCTTCCTCTGAGTTCAATACTGGCTCAGCCTCGTGCAGGCGCACATAGCCGTCTAAGAAAGTAGATAATCCGCAGATCGTTAACCGGGCCTCGTGAACATATGCGGGCAACTTTTGCACTGCCTCCCCATACATTTCGCCCCAATCATCGATCTTCACTCTTTTACCGCACCTCCAGTTAGACCGCTAATGATGTGTTGTTGGAACACGAGGACCATTACGACCAGGGGAAGCGTTACGACGACCGAGGCTGCGGCTACGTCGCCCCACGGAACGTAGTGCAGGCCCGTGAAGTTTGCGATGCCGACCGGCACAGTCTGATGGTTGATGTCCGACGTAAAGGCCAGAGCAAACATAAATTCATTCCAGGCTGCGATGAAGCACAGCATTCCAGTCGTGACGACCGCCGGCAGAGACATGGGCAGAATAATTCTAAAAAATATTCTCAGAGGCCGTGCCCCGTCGATACGCGCAGCTTCATCGATGGTTCGCGGAATGGATCGAAAATAACCGAACAATACCCAGGTCACCAATGGCAAACCTAAAGCTAGGTATATGACTATTAGAACGCGGTAGGTATCGAGCCAGCCAAAGTTAGTACCCAGTACGTAAAGTGGACCAACAATTGCGATTTGCGGGAACATGGATACTCCCAGAATGAAACCGAGGACTCGAAATCGACCGCGGATTTCGAGCCGAGCAAGCGCGTACGCAGCGATGGACCCAAACAGTAGACAGAGGAAGGTGGTCGCTACTGTAACGATAACTGAATTTATTAGATACCGGTGGAAGCTCTTGCCCACGAAGATATTCACAAAGTGTTCGATTGTTATCGGGTAGGGAAATAGGTGCGGTGGCGAGCTCAGTAACTGGCTGTCTGGTTGCAGCGATGTGGACATCTGCCAGAGGAATGGACCAACCGACCAACAAACAATGACCAAAGCGCTCAGGTAGATAAGTACGCGACTCCGGGATGGAAATTTGAATCCTTGCTGCCATTTCTGCCGAGAGGTCCCCATTTTACTCATTGGCCTACCTCCCTCATTTTGCGTAAGAGAAACACACCGAAAATTACTGCAATTACAATTTCAGTGATGAACATAGTAGTCGCCAGAGCAGATCCGTAGCCAACCTGAAGGGCAGAAAAAAGCTGTTTGTAAGTTAAGGTCGAAAGAACCTCCGTAGCGTCAGCCGGGCCGCCGCCAGTTAAGACATACACAAGATCGAAAATCCGAAACGCATCCAGCGCCCGAAACATGGATGCGATCAATAGTGTCGGAGTCAGCAAAGGGAGTTTGACGTACCAGAAGTGCTGCCACGCATTGGCTCCGTCAATGACCGAAGCCTCGGCTAAAGAGCTGGGTATTGTTTGCAATCCGGCCAGAAGAAGCAACCCCATAAATGGCGTGGTTTTCCAGACGTCTGCTATGATTATTGTCCCCAGGGCAAAGTCAGGCGAGCCAATCCAATCTATGTTATGCTGGATAAGACCGACAAAGCGCAACAAATAGTTAACTATTCCGTTTTGTCCATCGAACAACCATCCGAACATCTTCGAGGTGACAACCGTCGGAATAGCCCACGGCACCAGCATTGCCGCACGGACTATTCCACGGCCGCGAAATTGCTCTGCGAGAACTAGGGCAATCATCAAGCCAAACAACGTTTCCAGCAGCGTAGATGCGGCGGTGAACTGAATCGTGTGGGTCCACGCATTCCAGAATTGGCTGTCGGATACGATCTGGCCGTAGTTAGCCAACCCGATAAACGTGTCGGTCGGTGACGATAGGGTGGTGTCCCGAAAAGAGAGCCACAGACCGAGGAGCACCGGGTAAATGGCGATCGCTCCAATTGAGGCTAAAGTGGGCAGCAAGAACACGAATGGGCCAGGCCGCCAAAATCGAAAACGGATATTCCCTGGCCGAAGCGTCCTCGTGTGCATCTCGGCTTCGGTGATTGCCATACCAATACTCTGCTCAAGCTTTTACAATGGCCTGGATTTTGTCCTTGGCAGATTGCAGTGCCCCTTTGACGTCTCCAGTCGTTATGGCCTTTGAAATCTCCGATTGCAGCACCAGCGAGACTTGCGGGTACTTGGGAGTGACCGGTCGCGGAATCGCGCCGATAAATACCGATTTAAGCTGCGGCATAAACGGTTGTTCCTGAGCAATCTGAGGATCATCCAGAACTGCTGCCCGAGTCGGACAGAGGCCGAGCGTGGTCGCAAACCGAAGTTGTGTCTCGGGCGATGACATCCAGCGAACA
>JAFAVN010000237.1 GCA_019242435.1 Verrucomicrobiota bacterium
AAACCAGCTCACCCGATAACTTGGAACAAGCCTGGTTTTTTTTGTCATCGGCTGTTGTCACCATTTCTTATAAGGTAAGAATTTCCCGCACATAGTGACTTTCACCCGATCGCCTTTTGGATCCTCTACTTTTTCTATGTCCATCGTGAAATCGATCGCGCTCATGATGCCATCGCCGAATTTCTCGTGAATCAGTTCTTTGATGGTTTCGCCATAAACCAGGCTGATCTCGTGGAAACGATAGATGAGGGGATCGTGAGGAATATCCGTGGACCGAGCGCCCTTCATCGGGCATTTCTGCAACTCGGTTACGAGATCCGGGCCGAGATCCAGCAATCGGCCAAGTTTCTCGGCATCCTCGGGCGTCAGGCTGTTTTCACCGAGACAGGCCGAGGCAACGTAGACGGGAGACCGCCCGATATGCGCGGCGATTTGTTCCCAGGACAAGCCTTTTTGGACTTTTGCTTTGCGAATCAGGACGACGGTATCGGACGAGGGGATAGTCATAATCATGGTGGAACACTCGCTCGACGCAGGAGCGTCGATCATGCCAGCTTAAGCTTTTCCGCAGAATGCGCGTTTCTGCACTTGCTGCGGTACAGAAAGGTGCCATGTATGGCTTTCATCGGCTATGACTCAGGAAGATTTCGACAACCTTATCAACGAAATCCGAGAAGAAGATCCGGATCAACTTAGCTCCGAGTTTTTGGTACGGGAACCTCCGATTAAAGAAGAGCAAATCGTTAAGTTTGAGCAGAAGGCGGGATTCAAATTTCCGGAGGAATATCGTTATTTCATCAGTAAATACGGTCCCGGCGAGATTGGCACCGTCACGGTGCTATCGCCTGATCCGGAGAGCCAATTCTCCATGTGGGACGGCAAAGAGGAATTTAATCGGGAAACCGGGTGCCCTTTTGCAGAGGATAGCGACGGAAATTTCTATGCCTTTCTGGTCGAAAATAACATCTGCTCGAAAGATATCTGGGTGGCAGAACAAGGCGCGGGTGGTGATCTCAGCTACACCGATTACGAAGACTTTTTTGAGTTCATTGCTGAGGTCGGTTTTGGGGTAGACATTTGAATTAGCGGTTCACCGTTCACGGTTCATATTCGCCGGTCGGTGGCGCTTGGGCGACTGGGATTGCCTGAACTGGAACCATGAATGGTGAACTCGTTAGATCAATTCATTTCGCTCAAAGAATTCGAACCGGCCGCGCGGACGGTGTTGCCGCACCCCGTCTATGAGTACATTGCGGGCGGGGCAGGCGATGAAATTACTCTTCGGGAGAACGAGTCAGCATTCGATCGGATTCGTTTATGGCCGCGTGTTCTCAGAAACGTACGCACGGTCGATCCGGGAGTATCGCTCTTTGGAGTTCGCTTTCGTTCACCAATTATTCTGGCGCCGGTTGCCTATCAGAAGATGATGCACCCGCTGGGTGAACTAGCCAGCGTCCGCGGAGCCGGAAGAGCGGGGGTGCCATTTGTCGTCAGCACGAATACTACCACCTTATTCGAGGATCTGGCTGCTGCTGCGACTCAGCCTCTCTGGTTCCAACTTTATTTTCAGAGGGAACGCGCTGAGACGAAGGCCCTTATTCAGCGAGTCGAGGCGGCTGGTTGTCAGGGGGTCTGCGTGACCGTCGACACGCCCGTGTTGGGGACCAGGGTGCGCCAGTTCAGGGCCGGGTTCCAGCTCCCCTTCGAAATGGACACGCCACATAATCAACGTGGCGGCGGTGCCCGCGGCAATTCCGATCTCGATCGACATACTCCGATCGAATGGTCTGATATTGAGTGGCTCCGTTCAGTCGTGCACAGCAAGCTGTGGCTGAAAGGCGTCCTTCATCCGGAGGATGCCGAACAGGCCATCCGGCTGGGCGTTGATGGTATCATGGTATCCAACCATGGTGCTCGTAATCTGGATACCACGGTAGCGACGATCGACGTCCTGCCGTCAATATGCCGGCAGGTAAGCGGGCGTGTTCCAGTCATTGTGGATGGGGGCATCCGGAGAGGAGCCGATATCGTAAAGGCGCTAGCCAGGGGCGCGGCCGCAGTGATGATCGGCAGGCCGTACGTTTATGCGCTAGCTGTCGACGGCGAGGACGGTGTGGCCCGGAGCGTTGAATTACTGGAGAGAGATTTCAGATACGCGATGGCTCTGGTGGGCCATGCCAGTGTGGAGACATTGGACCGCACGCTGGAATGGCCGGGAGAAAACGAGGATGCCTAGTGTCCCTCCGGGACGAGACGTTTCACTACCTAATACGGCAATCAAGTTGGCGTTTATGCGGCCCGGCCTGCGGCTGTTTTCTCGACAAACGCAGTGTCCTTCGCCTCCGGACCGAATCCGGCCAGTAGCGCTAACACCGCGGCCACAATCGCCACCACGATTGCCAAAGCCAGGCCGTAGTCACCATGGAACCGGTCCGCTAACCCGGACTGCAACGTGTAATTAACCGAGGCCAGCAGGTTTCCGAGCTGATAAGTGAATCCCGGAAAGGTTCCGCGAACCTCAGGTGGCGACAACTCGTTCAGATGAGCGGGAACCACACCCCACGCGCCTTGTACGAAGAATTGCATGATGAAAGCTCCGATCGCTAACGCGACAGCGGTGTGGGAAAACGCCCAGA
>JAFAVN010000363.1 GCA_019242435.1 Verrucomicrobiota bacterium
TGCATATCGTGCTGGAGAAGACAGCGAGTTAAGGACCGATCCGAAAACATCAACGGCATAGGCATTGGGCAGGATTTTAGTTCGAAATCATACCGATCGACTTTGAGCACGTTTCCACGAACTGAGGCAAACCTGGCACCTCTTCCATGGCTCTTTCACTAGTCCGAAGGGGATGGCAAGACCAGATTCCCGATTCCATCCGGAAACAAGATCCTCACATCATTAGCAGCGTTGATGGAATTGGGGAAAATCACAAATGTCCAATCAGCACCATTGTCGTCCGACACCGCGAGCCAGTAGCTCGTCAAATCTCTATTACCGACGCAGTCTCGAGCTCGGTGTTGATCTTAACGACTGCAAACAAACGAGGGCCCACCTTTTCTACCTTTTCAGGCGCCGAAGGAACACTCACCGCTAAGTCTCGGTTTTCCCCTCAAACGGGAATTCAGAAACCCCGAGAAGCAAGATTTTTCAGCATGGCTAAAGCATTCCAGGGCGAACGTAGCCGCAAGCAAAGAGGAGCTTTGTCGTTGTCGTCGTCCTCAGTGCATTTCTTCGCCGGTTGGTGTGTGCCTTGTATGTGCATTGAATTGCCCAAAGATGAAGAGATCTGATGGATCGTGAAGGCGTCTGAGGTTGTAATGCGCTCAAGAAGAATAGGTTGCGTCGGTTCAATAACTTGGAGGCGAGGGGAGTCGAACCCCTGTCCTAAAGACCATCAAGCCGAATGTCTACATGCTTAGCCGATCGTTATAAGGTGGACCAGATGGATCGGCGCATACGGTTCACCTTTGCGGCCACGAAATTTTTCTCGTCCTCCGGCGCGGTCGCCCCGCCTTTGGACCAGCCTGCTGTCGTCGCTCCCGGCCTTAGCAGGCGTCCGGCCGGGAACGTCACGGTCAATTAAGCCGCGAGAGCCAATTCTTGGTTGGCAGTTGATTTTTTGACTCGATTTTTAACGAGGCCAACGAGTCCTCCTCGGCATGCGATCCGGTTATCAGACCTTCAGTCGAAACCAGTACGCCCCCATTTTGGTAGACAGAGAAGATACCCGCGTTTGACGGCTGCCGCAACCTGGTGTCCCGTCGCCCGAAAGGGGCAACGTGCTTTAAAGCTACGAGCCGCGAGCAGAGCGTGCTCGCTCGCGGCCATCTGCGCTAAACGTCCTTGCTACCTGCGCAGAAATTCCAGCATGAGTCCCCCCACTACTGAACTGCGCAGCAGTACCAGCGCGCCAGTCGCCAGCAAGGCGACTAGTATCATTATGGTCGGAGTCATTCCCACCAGTCCTAAGATCCCTAACACAATACTGGCCAAGCCGACCAGTACTTGAGCCCCGGCTGCTGCAGAACCAACCTGTCGTATGACTTGTTGCATCGCTTCGCCTTGTCTAGCGACCAATGTATTGCGCCAGCTTAACTCGGTGCTTGTCAGCAACATCGCACCACCGAAGGCAATCACAGCTACCGACATCAGTGCTGTCGACGCAATGCCAATCAACGCCAAGACCCCAAGTACAATCCCGGCCGTGCCGACCAGGAACTCGCTCGCGATCCCTTGGCCGCCTTCCATAGTGCCGACTGACCTACTTACATCCGCTTCATAAAGAAGCTCGCTGTAATGCAAGGCAACAGCCGCACCCTGGAATAAAAACATAGCGCCAATACCAATTACGGAGATCGCAGCCAGCTGGGTCGGGAATACGCCAACTATAGCGATGATAGACAGAATTACGGCTCCTAAGGCAATCAATAACTCTGTACTGAGCGCCGTCTGCTCCCATTGCTGAGCGTGCGCATGCACGTGCTCAGGGGTAACGGTCTCTACTGCCATTTTCCGTTCACCTCCTTTCAACAATTAAGATATCTAATTCTTTACTTATTTCAAATTAGCCATCCAATTTTTGGGCAGAAATTCTCGATGAAATTGGTATGTCGCCTCACGACATGTTTGCGCCTTTTTCAAATCCAGACCAACCTTCTTACAATGAACATTTTCGGATACTACCTGACTAACCTGGCGGGTGAATTGTGCCTGCCCGAATCGCTTCGATTGGTTCGTCGGGGGGCTCGGCAGTGACCCGACTGCCCGCTTTCAGGTCCCAGACCACTTCGGCGCTTCTTTCTTGATAAATGCATTTACCCCAGCTCGAAAATCATTGCTTTGGTACGAGTGTTCAATCACATCAGAAAAATCGACCGACTGCCATCTCTCATAGATTCGCAGCAGCGCTTCTTTCGCTGCCCGGATTGTCAATGGAGCATGTTGTGTAATTCGATTCGCGAGAGCCATGCCGCGGGACAGAACTTCTTTCGGTTCATCCACGATTTCGTTGATTAACCCAACGGCATACGCCTCTTCTGCTCCCATCAAACGCGCGGTGAACAAAAGGTCCTTAAACCGGCCCGGCCCGATCAGAAAACTCAAGCGGGCACAATTTTCTAATGACAAACAGTTACCAAGCGTCTTGGCCATTGGATAGCCGAACTTCATGTTCTTTGCTCCGAGCCGTAAATCGCATGCCGTAGCCAATGCTGCTCCACCGCCGGTACAAGCCCCGGCAATTGCGGCAATCGTCGGCACCCGGCAACGCTCAACCGCGCCGACCACGCGTTCAATCCTCTCTTCATATTCGATTCCCTTTTTCCCATCGGTAATTGCCTGGAGCAGTCCGATATCAGTCCCCGAGGCAAAGGCGGAAGGATCCGAGCCAGCGAAGACAATTGCTTTGATCTCCTGCTTCGTGTTCGCGTCGCCGCAAAGATGATAGATCTGTTCGTACATCTCGAAGGTCAAGGCATTGCGCACTTCGGGACGACTAAAAATCACCTGTGCTATTCCATCTTGATGAACGATCTGGATGTCAGCCATGATTCAGTAGTGAGTACTCATTAATCAGTAAGTTAAAAATAGTAACTGTGTTTTGAATGTAGGGCTGCTTCAACCATTAACTGGTTACTGATTACTGATTCGCAACCATTCGCGGTTTTCCTAAGCTCGCTTTTCATC
>JAFAVN010000380.1 GCA_019242435.1 Verrucomicrobiota bacterium
CGGTCGAAATCGTCGACGCGGTTGGCGGAACGCTGGGTATCCTCCGTTCCGCGACCGTTATCAGATTGGAAGGTGGTGAACTTTGGGGGTGGGAAGGACAGCATATAAATGAAGGGTCTTGCGAGGGGAGTTGCACTCATGTTTGGAATTACCAGCAGACGCTGGCTAACCTGTTCCCGTCGCTTGAGCGAACCCTGCGAGAGACTGAATTTACCTACAATCAGTTGCCAAGCGGCGGCCTGACCTTTCGCCAGAGATTGCCTCTCGGATCGGGGTTCGACATCATCGGCCCATGCGCGGACGGTCATTTCGGGGCGATCATTAAGACCTATCGAGAATGGAAGAACTATGGTGACGACGCCTGGCTCAAACGGTTGTGGCCGAGCGTTAAACGGGCGCTTGCCTACGCTTGGTCTTCGGACAACCCGGATAAATGGGATCCGGACAAGACTGGTGTGCTCTGGGGCCGTCAACATCATACTCTGGATATGGAGCTATTTGGTCCCAGTTCGTGGCTAACTTCCATGTATCTGGCCGCGCTGAAGGCGGGTTCAATCATGGCCGCAGCAATGGGCGACGATGAGTTCGCCAAAGAGTGTGAGGATCTGCTGAGAAATGGAAGCAGTTATGTCGATCGTGAGCTGTTCAACGGCCGTTATTACATTCAGAAGATCAATCTGGCAGATCGTTCTGTGCTGTCGCCGTTTGACCAGCAACGCAAGGCAGGCGTTCTCAGTGATCCGTTCATGCAAGCTTACTGGTCCGAAGAATACGGCGAAATTAAATACCAGTTGGGAGAGGGTTGTCTTGCTGATCAGATACTTGGTCAGTGGCACGCGGAAATTGCCGGGATCGGAGACGTCCTCAGCCGGGATAACGTGGTAACTGCGTTGAGGACCGTTTATAAAGAAAATTTCCGAGCCAATCTCCGGGACCACTTTAATCCATGCCGCGTTTATGCGTACGAAGACGAAGGCGGACTCCTGAACTGCACGTGGCCGGAAGGCTCGGTTAAACCGGCCCTGCCGGTGCCGTACGCCGAGGAGGTCTGGACCGGGCTCGAATACATGCTGGCGTCCCACTTGATCCGGCACGGTCTGGTTGACGAAGGCCTCGCGATCGTGCGAGCCGCTCGCGCTCGCCATGACGGTTCGCGCCGGAATCCGTGGAACGACATGGAGTGCGGCAGTTATTATATCCGGGCGTTATCCAGCTATGCGTTAGTAAATGCGTACACTGGATTTACGTTCGACCAAAGAATCGGGGAAATCGGGCTGGTGCCCGCGCGGCTCCGCAATGGCATTTATTTCTGGTCAGCCGGTCGAGGGTGGGGCACCTTCGAACTTCAGGAAAAGACAGTGACTCTCAAAGTCACCGGCGGTCATCTCACCATCTCCAGGCTTCGGTTGCCGGGTCATTCCGGTGCCATCACGATCGATGGCCGGGACGCAGAACGTGATGGTGACGTGATTCTCCTAGGTGAGCGAAAGACGTTGAATGCGGGCGACCAGTTAGTTTTGGCTTCCTATGGCTAAGCTAGAGCTCAAGAATGTCCGGAAGAGCTTTCAGTCAATCGAAGTCATCCACGGCATCAATCTGACAGTCGAAGATGGATCGTTCACTGTCTTTGTCGGGCCCTCCGGCTGCGGTAAATCGACTTTGTTGCGAATGATTGCAGGTCTGGAAGAGCTAACATCCGGGGAAGTACATATCGGTGACAAACGTTGTGATCATTTGCTGCCGTCCGCCCGCGGAATGGCCATGGTATTTCAGTCGTATGCACTTTATCCGCACATGACGGTCTATGAAAACCTGCGGTTCGGGCTAACAAACCAGAGACTGCCAAAGCCCGAGATCGATGCTCGGATCCGGCGAGCAGCCGAGATTTTGCGCATTAGCGACCTGCTCGCCCGGCGGCCTTCTCAGTTGTCAGGAGGCCAGAGCCAGCGAGTCGCTATCGGTCGCGCGATTGTGAAAGAACCGGACGCGTTTCTCTTCGATGAGCCATTATCGAACCTGGACGCAGAATTGCGCGTCAAAATGCGAAGCGAGATCGTAGCCTTACATCGCCGGCTGCGGTCAACGATGATCTATGTTACCCACGATCAGGTAGAGGCCATGACGATGGCCGACACGATTGTAGTGCTACGGGACGGGGCCGTGGAACAGGTCGGGCCGCCGATCGAGCTTTATGCTCGCCCCCGAAACCAGTTTGTCGCCGGCTTTCTGGGAACCCCACAAATGAACTTATTAAAGGGGAAGATCCAAAAGATAGCCGAACATGGCATGAGTGTGACTATCGCTGGCGAGCGTACGTCTCTTTGGGCGACTGCCAACGGTGACGGCGCTCAGGTTGGAACCGGTTGTACCATTGGGATCCGTCCCGAACACTTCGCGCTATCCGATGAAGGCGGGTTGACTGGAACGGTTATCGCCACGGAAATGTTGGGCTCCGAAACGATCGTATTTGCGAACCTGCCGTCAGGCGAAACCATCACTGCTTCAGTCCGCGGTATCTGCAGTCTTTCACCCGGAACGCCAGCCAGTTTCTCGGTCGACTCAAAATTCGTGCACGTTTTCGATAATACCGGCCAAACCCTGCCACCGCTGCGCCCCTGGCGTGAAGATTATCTCCAAGGATAGCAACTCTATCGCTTTGGCTAGCGGAAATCCCCGTGATTTGAGCTCGTATTTGCATTAATCGTGTTTCGAGCGTGATTCACCGGGTAACCTCCCTCTTAATTTATGAGGACAAATTCTCTTGCGGGCAAACCGGCCCCAAAAGACTTACTCATTAACGTTGACCAGCTCGAAGCTGCGTTCTATCAATCGAAACCGGATCCAAATAACTCGAATCAGCTGGTCAGTTTCGGTACCAGCGGCCATCGTGGCACGAGTTCAAACGGGACATTTACCGAAGCACACATCCTCGCTATCACTCAGGCTATTTGTGAATACCGGCGCGGCCAGGCGATCGATGGGCCGTTATTCATGGGTAAAGACACTCATGCGCTTTCCAGGCCTGCCGAACGGGTCGCTTTGGAAGTCCTCGCCGCCAACGGCATAGATACTTTCATCCAACAGGATGACGGCTTCACGCCGACGCCGGTGATCTCGCGAGCGATTCTTACGTACAACCGGGGCAAGGCTAGCGGCCTGAGTGACGGTATTGTCATCACCCCATCGCATAACCCGCCTGGTGACGGCGGGTTCAAATACAATGCGACAAACGGCGGACCCGCCGATACCGATGTCACCGGCTGGATTCAAAACCGCGCCAATGAATTGCTGCGTTCAGGTAACCGAGAGGTTCGCCGTTTGGATTTTGATTCCGCCGTCAAGGCGTCTACCACGCATGCAGAGGATTTCGTCAGGCCTTATTTGCAGGACTTGAGCCACGTCGTCGACTTGGAAGCGATCCGATCTGCGGGTGTGCAGATCGGGGTCGATCCGCTTGGAGGCGCTGCGGCGGCTTACTGGCGGCCATTGGCTGAGCTCTACGGTCTCGATATTACCGTTGTGAACCCCAGGATCGATCCAACGTTCAGCTTCATGACGGTCGATCACGATGGAAAAATCCGAATGGATTGTTCCAGCCCCTGGGCGATGGCCGGCTTGGTAAAGCTTAAAGACCGGTTCGATATCGCTTTTGGTAATGATCCGGATGCGGATCGTCATGGTATCGTCGTTCCATCCGCCGGCCTCTTAAACCCAAACCATTACCTGGCGGTCGCGATTCGTTACCTTCTTACCAACCGCCCGGGCTGGTCTGCGGCCCCGGTTGTCGGCAAAACCCTGGTTAGCAGTTGTCTTATCGATCGCGTCGTGCTCAGCCTCGGTCGAAAGCTTTGGGAAGTGCCCGTCGGCTTTAAATGGTTCACGCCGCGGTTGTACGACGGCACCTGTTGCTTCGGAGGGGAGGAAAGCGCGGGCGCCAGTTTTCTTCGCCGCGATGGCACGGTCTGGAGCACGGACAAGGACGGCATCATTCTCGGTCTGCTCGCCGCTGAAATCACTGCCCGCACAGGCAAAGATCCGGGTGCGCATTTCCAGGAGGTCGTTGGCGAGTTTGGCATGCCATTTTATACCCGCATTGATGCTCCGGTTTCACCCGAGGAAAAGACCCGGCTCCAGAAGCTTTCGCCTGAGGCCGTTACCGCGACCGAATTGGCCGGCGAACCGATCACTGCAAAACTGACGCGCGCTCCCGGTAATGACGCATCGATTGGCGGTTTAAAGGTGGTTTCGGCCAGCGGTTGGTTTGCTGCTCGCCCTTCAGGTACCGAACAGATCTACAAGCTCTACGCAGAAAGTCTCAAAAGCGCCGACCATCTGGCCCAAATTGTGGAACAAGCACAGGCAATGGTCAGCCGTGCCATTGCGGATTAGGAACGTAGCTCACGGTCAAGCCGCAGGCGGTCGCCGACACTCCCGTCTACCGACACGCCGATACGATTCTTCATTGCGGTTCTACCAACCTAACCTTCGCAACTAAGATCGGAGCCAGTGTTTCCGGACTCAGAAGTTTTCCATCTTTGTAATGATCGATCTGACTGTTGGTAATATAATAGAACGTGTCTCCAACTAACGCGCCGGTGGTAGGCAGTTGAGCATACTCCGTCCTATACTCAAGTACGGCTGACGCCGTTGCCCGAGTGCGATCCGCATTCAATCGGGTTACCACAATGCGGGGACTACCCATGCTGTTCTGCACGCCAACCAAGCAGTCTCTCCATGTATACAGCCCATCGAAACCCGACAAAGTTATATGTGGACTCGGCTGCACAGGATGACTATCTGTCTCGCCGGATGCCAAAACCCCAAAGGCATCGGCAATAAAGATCGTCCTTTCGTCCGGTGACAAGGCGATTCCGTTCGGATAACAGAGCACTCGGGGTGTCCGAACCGGCACCAATTTGGTTTCTCCTGCCGGCAACCGATAAACTTGATTCGCCGTGCTATCAGTTAGAAAAACAGTGCCATCGCACTGCACTATGAGATCGTTGAATAGGTGTTCCGACCGATCTTCCGGCGGACGATATTTTGCGATGAACTCACCAGACGAACTGAAATGAAACAAGGCTGCGTGTTCGGCGTCTAATCCCGAAGCTACCCATACGCTGCCATCTCGTGGATCGAATCTGATTCCTAAAACACTCGAAAGCCCTTCATATTCGGTTGCAACAAAATCGGCAACGACGCCCTGCTTCGAGTAACGGATAATCTTCTTCTCATTGAGGCTTCCCATGAGGAAGGTTTGCGTCCGTTCGTCATAGGCCAAGCCCTCGGGAATTAACCGAGGATCATCAATAGTAAACGCGTACGCCGCATGATGTACCGGCGCATGTGCCGAATGTACTGCGTCCGCAATTCTGATGAACTCCGGACAGTCTTCCAACACCTTAAATTCTCGGTTTAGCGGGAAATCGAACCCTTGATCAGCCTGAGCCACTTCAGCGGCGAGAGCGATCGTCTTATCAAAGTCGCCGATGATCGCATAGTCACTGGCCAACTGGTATTTCACCGCCATCCTTTCGCAGAGCGGTTCAGTCAGAAAAGACTCAAACGTTGCGATCTCAGTACGAGCCGCTTTGCCGGCCGCGGGATCGGGTGTCGCACTCGGTACACAGCCGGCGACAGCTGAACCAAGCAAAACCGACAAACCAATCGCGATGATTAATGCAGATCTAAACATAAGAATGAGCCGGTGCATTGACTATAAAGTAGCAGGATTATCATCCGGCAAACCCGTTACTGTAGCCCATCACATCGGCCCACGATTGTGGAGCAAAAATCTCGGTGCGAACCCATTAGGTAACCAGGTAACTTGTGGCGCGTCGAAATTTTCGCCATCACCTCAACGCTTCTCACTTTGAGTCTCTGCCCCTTTGCGTGAGTATCAGTCCGTGGATAAACCCTTCTTATCTGT
>JAFAVN010000565.1 GCA_019242435.1 Verrucomicrobiota bacterium
TCCCAGGAAATGGGACTCAAGCGCGGCCGGACACGTAGACGAAGGCGAGTCCTACGAACAATGTGCCGGCCGCGAATTGTATGAAGAACTGGGGTTAGATTCTTCCTTGAAAGAAATTGCAAAAGTGCCGGCTTCCGCCCTGACGGGATGGGAATTCATTCGCATCTACTTCGCTCAGGCCGACGAGGTTCCTGACTTCAATGAAACCGAAATAGAAACCTGCGGTTTCTTTGGGTTGAGCCAAGTGAATGATTGGATCCAGAAGCGTCCGGAAGATTTCGCTACCGGTTTCCTGGAGTGTTACCAGATGGTGCGGGGCGAGTTAGGAATCGGAGGTTAGTCCAGGATAAATTCGACCCAGCGGCCGATATCGTCGAAGCCTTGCTCGCCTTCACGCCAGCCAAGGTGGCGATAGAATTGGCAGGCGTTCTTGTTGGCCATCTGGCATTTTAATTTCGCGGGCCGCGAGATGATTTCGAGTGCAGTTTCGAGCAACGCGCGGCCAATGCCGACACGGTGGAACGCCGGCAAAACGTAGAGATGATGGATAAAATTTTCCGGCATCCAAATACCGATGAACCCGACGATGCCATTCGCAGCATCGTCCGCCACTAGTAAGGTCTCGCCCACAATGTCAGGGGCAAAGTCGCTCTCTTTGAATCGCTTCGGACTGATCCAGGAAAAAGTGGCTGCCCGGACGCTGGCATAGATCTGTCGGCATTTCAGCTGGTCCCGAGGAGGTTCGAAAGAACGAATGCGAACCTGGGTGAAGAGATTTTCCGAACCGGGAGCCTGCATGGGACCAAAACCAGGAACGTGAATCGATCCGCATTTGTGCGCTGAAAAAAGAGTTTGTGCAAGCGTTCATCGTGTCGCAACCGGTCTCATCAGGAACCTCGAAGCGGCCATCTTAGCGGGCGTGGTTTGTGGAAGAATGGCAACTTGGAGATTTTGTAGAAATCGTGCGCAGGGCGATTGCGTGGATCCGATTGTTGGCGGTCAAAACCGGGAGCCGCCGAGCCGTTCCCAACGCTCGAACTCTGGTTGAACACGGGACCGCAAGGATTCGCTTTGTCGTTTCATCAATTGAAGCTGTTCATTGCCCTGTGCTTCGGCCTCGCTCTGGGAACGGCTCGGCGCGCGCATCGGACCAGCGCACGAAGCCTTCAGGATACGAGCTTCAGTCCTTCGTGAGGCCCAGGTAGTTTGGAGCCTCCCCTCCCGATTTTGGCCCTCGTCTGCTTTTTACTCACGTTGAATTTAATTCGCCGCTGACACTTTTTCCTGCGAAAGCCCTGGGGGCAAACGTCTCTGAATACAACCAGCCGAGGTGCTGACTGCGAATTGGCAGTACAACCCCGGCGCTGAATAAAGCGAAACGAAATGGCGTCGGATTCTTAGAACCTATGAAACAGAAACTTCTTATCTTGGCTGCAATCGTCGGGCTGGGAGCGACCGTAACGGCGTTCGGAGACGAGGTTCAATTCGTCACGTTGCCACAGGTCGTCAGGACGGCTGTAGTCCGAGTGACTAATATTCCGGATTACTCGAGGGTTACACGAGTCGTCCAAGATCAGAATGGGGTGTACGAAGTAACGGTTCGTCGGGATTCGGATAACGACATTCTTTTTGTTAACCCGGAGGGACAAGTTGTCCGGCAGCAAGTCGTAGCGCTCAATGCGCCGGTCACTGCTGCCGATCAATCGGTGACCCAGACGGTTACCGTCGAGCAACCCACCGTCGAAACCTTTGTACGCGCATTAGATAGTGGCCGCTATCAGCTGGTCGAGAAAAAACGTAATAAGGAAGTCTATGTTGATAGACAGACCGGGGAACATTGGACGGTGCGAGTCGAGAAAGAAGACTAACACTTTGTCAAAGTAGTTTGTCTGACACCGGGCACCGGCCAGTGGCGGTGCCGGCGTCGTTCGAACGAGCTTGCCCTGCGGGGCAGATGTTTCGGCGTTACGCTGATAAGGCTTGCAACCTGGTGCCGGGGGTTCAACCGTGCACCATGGTTGCTCTTTTGGTTCATCTTCAAGTAAAGCCCGAATGTATCGAGCGGTTTCTAGCCGAAACCACCGAGAATGCTCGTAACAGCCGAAAGGAAGCCGGTATCGTCCGGTTCGACCTGATTCAGGAGGTCGAAAATCCAAACCAGTTTGCGTTGTTCGAGCTTTACCGCGATCAGCCAGCAGTGGAGGCACATCGCCTCACGGCACATTACGCGAAGTGGCGCGATGCGGTGCCGTCACTTCTGGTTACGGAGCGGACGCGAAAAATCTACCGGCCGATCGAACCTGCCGATTAAACCTCCGCCAGGAGGGACCCTATGAAGTTCGAACTCAATACTCCTGGAAAGATCATTTTTGGAGCCGGCTCATTGGTCCGTCTAGGAGAGTTACTGTCACACTGGGGGAAACGGCCATTGATCGTGCACGGGCGCAACCCTGACCGGGCGAAAGTGGTCCAGGGCGAATTGGCCAAGTCAGGATTTGAAGCACATTTGTTTTCCGTTCGTGGGGAGCCGACGGTCACGGAGATCGCTGAAGGCCGCAAACAGGCTAAAGCAGCCGGCTCAACGCTCCTCATTGGTATTGGCGGCGGGAGCGCTATCGATGCTGCGAAAGGCATTTCGGTACTCGCGACAAACGATGGTGATTTATTCGACTACCTGGAAGTGGTTGGCCGCGGTAAGTCGCTGTCGCAACCGGGTCTGCCTTGTATCGCCGTCCCAACCACCGCCGGAACTGGCGCTGAGGTCACCAGAAATGCCGTTATCGCTTCCCCGGAGCACCGGATGAAGGTCAGTTTACGGAGCGCATTTCTTTTGCCGAGGATTGCTCTGGTTGATCCGGAGCTTACCTATTCGCTTTCGCCGCAGGTTACCACAGCGACCGGGTTGGATGCATTGACGCAGTTGATCGAGCCGTTCGTCTCAAATCGTGCCAATCCAGCTACCGACGGGGCTTGTCGCGAAGGCATTCCGCGAGTAGCGCGTTCACTGCAACGCGTTGTGGAGGACGGTCTTGACTCGGCTGCTCGCGAAGATATGGCGTTGGCTAGTCTATTCGGAGGGTTGGCCTTGGCCAATGCGGGTCTAGGTGGTGTTCACGGTTTTGCTTCTGCAATCGGCGGTATGTTCGACGCACCACATGGGTTAATCTGCGGCATTCTGCTTCCTTTTGTGGTGGCCGCTAACCTAGAGGCCCTGAAGCTCCGCGCATCGACCTCACCGGCGTCGGTCCGGTATGATGAAGTCGGTCGCCTATTGACTGGCTCTAACAAGGCCGTTGCCGCCGATGGATTGGCGTGGTTGAAAGATCTGCGTCAGACCTTAAATGTCCCCGGGTTGTCCTCGCTGGGAGTGGAAAAGAAGCATATCCCGGAAATCGCTGCTAAATCAGCCAAAGCGAGCAGTATGAAAGCAAACCCGATCGATCTCACCGTGTCCGAGCTGGAGGGGATATTAGAAGCAGCATTCTGATCGGCTAGAGGTCCGTAGGAATAAGGGAAAAGAGGTAAGCGTCTTTCGGCTTGCCTCGTAA
>JAFAVN010000123.1 GCA_019242435.1 Verrucomicrobiota bacterium
AACGGATCCCCAATTTTTTCACGTCCGCCAGAGCAGATTCCGGGTGCCGATTGATCACAATTATTTCCTCGGGGCTGCAGCAACCCGCTTTCAACATGCCCTCCACCAGGGCCGACGCCATCTTACCGAATCCTAAGAAGCCGAAGGTCATCGTCAGAAGGTGAACAAGGCAGGGCGCGCCGTCAACGAGCGGGAAGGAGCGATAACGCAACCAACGCGTTGAAGGCCGCCAACGTGGAAACTCCGCGAACCCAGAAACGCAGCCCAAAAGGTGGGGCAAAGCCCATCAACGGTGGGGCGAAAACCTCGGTGCGATCAACCTCGGAGCTTGGCATGCCGTTGGCGCACCGAGGTTTTCCCCCCTATGGTCGGATCGTGAACGCCTCCTTTTCTGAAACTTCCGTCGAGCGACGCGTGTCTATGCCAGGAAAGACCTTTATCTGCCGCGAAGCGGTAGGTGAAATGAAAACTCGAAAAGTAGTGACCCTGGTTTCAGGACGGAGGTTCGGCACGCGCGTTGTCAGCGTTCTTGCTCGTACTCGCTTGTTCAACTCGACGGGGGCAGACGAAGGAGATAACTTCGAGGCAACCGGGCGAGAGCTAGGAGTTGATTTATGCATAGACAGATCGCCACCCCGCCATTGGCGGTGAAACGAAAGAAATCGAAATGGCGCGGACGGATCGCCCTTATCACTGTGCTTTTGGTAGGGGCCGCTGTTTGGTTGATCGCGACTCGGGGAAAACCGCCGGTGGTGATCAGGATCCAGCCGGCCGCGATCAGAGATATCGTGCAAACGGTTTCAGCGAACGGAAAAATTCGACCGGAAACCGAGGTAAAAATCTCGCCCGAAGTAGCCGGTGAAATCATCGAACTACCGGTGATCGATGGGCAAGCGGTTAAACGGGGTGACCTCCTGGTCAAGATTAAGCCTGACAATTACATTGCGAATGTGAAGCAAGCTGAGGCTGCTTTGAGCTCGGCGGAAGCGGATTCTCTCCAGCGGAAATCGCAAATGCTCAATGACGAGCTCGACTACCGTCGGGCGGAAGACTTGCATCAAAAGCGCTTGATTTCAGACACCGACTACAAAGCTGCGCAAACCAAAAGCCAGGTATCCCAGGCAGCCTATGAATCGGCGCTCCATCGAATCGCAGCCCAACAGAGTGCGCTGGAACAGGCGAAAGTGCTTTTGGATAAGACCGTTATCTATTCGCCGATCGATGGGACGGTCAGCGCTTTAAATAGCGAGCTGGGGGAACGGGTGGTAGCAACCGGAGACTTTGCCGGCACCGAGGTGATGCGGGTAGCGAATTTGGGCTCCTTAGAAGCGCGGGTCGATGTGAACGAGAACGACGTAGTGAACGTTAAGCTGGGAGATCCTGTGCGCGTGCATATCGATGCGTATCCCGGCCATGTGTTCAACGGGATTGTTAAACGAATTGCGAGTACCGCGACGATACAGAACCAGGGAACCCAGCAGGAGGTCACCAACTTCGAAGTAAGGGTTCAGGTTCTTCATCCCGACTTACAGATCCGGCCGGGGATGAGCGCCAGCGTTGAGATCGAAACCCAAAGTGCCAACCATGTCATGTCCGTTCCGATCCAGTCTGTTACTGTGCGGGACCGCGACACCGGAAAAACTCCTGACCAGATGAAGGAAGATCAGGTCAAGGATTTAGGGGGAGTTTCCACCACAGATTTAGAGAAAAAAGAACGAAAACACCTCCAGCGCGTGGTTTTTCTAAAACAAGGCGACATCGTCAAATTGGTGCCCGTTGAGACCGGGATAGCCGATGATAATTACTTACAGGTCTTCTCCGGTGTAAAAGAGGGCGACCAAGTAGTAAGTGGTTCATACACCGCCATCAGCAAAGACCTAAAAGACGGGGCAAAAGTTACGATCGAGAAACCACAAGATGAGCGGTAGCGATGCGACGCCACCGGATCCCACCATTGCGAATCGATCTGCCTGACCGCTGAACAGGCCATGCTAACCAATCCCGACCTAGTTATCCGGATCGAAGGGATCACGAAAGAATACGTCATGGGCGAGACCGTAATCCAGGCGCTCAGAGGCGTGGATCTGACAATTCACCGGAACGAATACCTGGCGGTGATGGGACCTTCCGGCAGTGGTAAGTCGACGCTGATGAATATGTTAGGGTGCCTGGATACACCCACTGCCGGCCGATACGAATTTAACGGGAAGGATGTCGCCAATATGGAAGACGATGAATTGGCAGAGATCCGAAACCGCGAGATCGGGTTTGTATTCCAGACGTTTAACCTTTTGCCCAGGTCGACCGCACTGCAGAACGTTGAGTTACCGTTGATCTATGGCGGGGTTGGGCCTGAAGAACGCCGGCTGAGAGCGGCGGAGGCTCTGGCGGCTGTGGGTCTGATGGAACGGATGCAGCACAAGCCCAACGAGCTATCCGGCGGACAACGGCAACGAGTGGCGATTGCGCGGGCGCTAGTCAACCGCCCAGCCATCATTTTGGCCGACGAACCAACTGGCAACCTGGACTCACATACCGGCGAAGAAATCATGGCGTTATTCGAGTCCCTCTACACCGGTGGTAACACGATCGTGTTAGTTACTCATGAAGAAGGTATCGCTGAGCATGCACGACGGGTAGTCCGCTTGCGCGATGGGGTGATCGAAAGCGATGTCGAGGTTGACCGCAGATTAGCGGGCTTTGGCTAGTGTCCTGTTCCATAAATAGCTTGGCTTTCGTCGCGATCAAAATGGGCCACCTGCAAGGCGGTCCGAGCCGGACTGGCAGTAAGGAGGGGCATATCTAGATTGATAGGTAACCGACGAGCAACGCGGCCGGCGGCGAAAGCCAAATTTTTATGGGACAGGACACTAGATTACACAGAAATAACGATTCGCAGATTACGCAGATCAAAGGAAAAAAGATGAACGTTTTGTTGAGTGGCTCACCAGTGAAGGCCGAGGCTGTCCGAGCCATACATGAAGGAACTCAGGCGATGCCTGGATCGACAGCTTCGTGGCCGAGACCAACAAATTCTGCGAAATCTGCGGTGCTCTGCTGTTGGTGAAATCTGAGGTTCGGTTGGCCATGATCAGCTCACTGCGTCGCGGTTGGTTTGAATTCGCGGAAAGCGCCAGGATTGCGGGGGAACAGTTATTAGCGAACCGGACCCGATCCTTTCTCACGGCGCTCGGGGTAATCATCGGCATCATTGCGGTGACGCTGATGGGAACGGCAATCCGCGGAATCGATACCGGGTTCGATCAGAGCATGAATATGCTGGGCGAAGACGTTTTGTACGTTGAGCAATATCCATGGACGGCAACCTCTGATTTCTGGCTTTATAAAAACCGGCCGGATATCACGCCGGCTATGGCCGACAAGTTGAACGCGATCATTTCCGATACGCGAGGATCGTTGCTGAAACTGGCTGTGGCGGCGCCTAGCATCCTCGCGACGGTTACCCACGGGAAACGACAAATAACCAATGTGTACCTGATGGGCACCACTGAGGCCTACTCCCTGATTATACCAACTAACTGCCAGGAGGGCCGGTTTCTGAGTGACTCGGAAAGCCGGGCGGCGCGAAACGTTTGCGTCATCGGACTGGAAGCGGCCGATGGGTTATTCCCTGGCGAAGATCCGATCGGGAAGATAATCCGAATCGGCCAGCAACAATATCAGGTCATTGGCGTATTTGCTAAACAGGGATCGTTTCTCGGTCTGTTCAGTTTCGATTCTGAAGTCGTGATACCGCTGGGAGCATACGAGAAATATTTTAAGACTGGGGCTGAGAGCGCATCGATCAGAGTAAAAGTAAAAGATAAAAACAAATTGAACGAAGCTGCCGAAGAACTGCGAGGGTACGTCCGCCGGATCCGAGGGCTTTTGCCGGAGCAGGATGACAATTTTACCATCAACGAACAGAAGGCTTTCCGTTCAACCCTTGGTCCGATTAAAGCCGGTCTGGCGATAGCCGGGCTGTTTATTACCGGGCTGGCTCTGTTTGTGGGAGCGATCGGGATTATGAATATCACGTTCGTTAGTGTGAAGGAACGCACTCGTGAAATTGGAACTCGTAAGGCCTTGGGAGCGCGCCGAAGCACGATCCTGTTACAATTTCTCATCGAGGCCGTGTCGATCTGTCTCTTAGGCGGAACTATCGGCTTGATCCTGGCCTTGTCCTTGTTCGGAGCCGTCCAGTTGGCATTTCCTAGCTTTCCAATTTCATTCTCGCCGCAGCTGGTCCTGGTATCGCTGGTGATTTCGGTGGTTACCGGAGTGACCTCCGGTTTCGCGCCCGCCTGGCAGGCGTCTCGTCTGAGCCCGGTCGAGGCGCTGCGATATGAATGACAAATGACAGATGACCGATGACAAATGACAAATGCTCAACGCGGCCTCGAACCGTGAACCTTGAGCTTTAAACCTTGAACCTGAAACTCGAGATCCTCCGCATGGCTTGGGTGGCCCTGGGCACGAATAAACTCCGCTCGGCGTTGACGGTATCCGGAATTACCATCGGAATTTTTTCCGTGATCAGCGTGATGACCACAATCTCAGCGTTGCAAAACTCGATTGAGACTGGTCTGACTTTCCTTGGGGCAAACACTTTTCAGTTCTCGAAGTATCCTACTCTCAATGCGCTCGGAGATGAACGGTTCAAGAATCGGCGGAACATCGATTATCAGACTTACCTGACTTTTTCTCGGCTGATTGGAGACAAGGTTGAACTGGTTACTCCCAAAGTCTTTGACACCAATGTGCAAGCAGTCTGTGAGGGACGCAAAACCAATCCGAACCTGGAGATTTGCGGTACTAGCCAAGGTTTTATCTTTTCGAACAACTTCCAGATTGCTGCCGGCCGAAATCTATCGGCCCAAGATGTTGAGTTTGCTCGGAGTGTCTGTGTGATCGGTAAAGAGGCTGCAGATCGATTGTTCCCGGAGGGCGGAGCGATCGGAAAAAGCATTCGCTTGGATGGAAGAACATACGAGGTGATCGGTGCGTTTGCGCCCAAAGGAGAAGCCTTTGGAGCGAACGATGACAACACGGTCATTATCCCGATCACTAAGTTCTTCGAGAACTACGGATCCAAAAATCGAACGGTGAACATCGCGGTGCAGGCGCGGAACCAAATCATTTATGAACGAACCATGGGATATGCCATCGGCGCGTTCCGGAAAGCACGCGGATTAAAGCCGGAAGATCCGAACGATTTCGAGATCTACGGCAACGACTCGTTAGCGCTCGCCTTTCGTAACATTGCCGGGGTGGTACGCATCGGGGCATTTGTGATCAGCACTATCGCATTGGTCGCGGCGGGGGTGGGAATTATGAATATCATGTTAGTAAGCGTTACCGAGCGCACCAAAGAAATCGGGGTCAGGAAATCGCTGGGAGCCAGACAGCGGGACATCCGGTTTCAGTTTTTGCTGGAAGCTTTGTTCTTGTCGCTGCTCGGTGCGTTCAGCGGGATCATCCTCGGGGTCGCAGCCGGAAACGCGCTGGCTGCTTTCCTGAAAGCGCAGCTGGTTTTTCCATGGGAATGGTCAATTGCCGGCGTACTCGCCTGTTCGGCTATCGGAATCATTTTCGGATTCTATCCGGCGCACAAAGCAGCCTCGCTCGATCCGATTGAAGCGTTAAGGTATGAGTGACAAAGAGAACGAACGTGAACGCGCGAACGACACCGTCACCGGCGGTTGATAGGGCGAGGCGTCTCAACTGAAAAATCTTCACCCGGCTTCAGGAGCACTTTTGCACCCAATCGTGCTACGCTGAGAAGCCGCCGAGCCGGTCCATGAGGTGGCACTGTGCTTTGGCACGCCCGAACCGTAGGATTGTACCTGACCAGTTTCGACCAGGGAATGTCCTGTGCCAAGAGCACGCGGCTGGGCAGGAGCCTTATCAAGCTTTGGCAGTGTTCTTACCCATTCCCCTTCCCAGAACCCGACTATCGCCGATGCCGATGTTACAGAAAATTTACCTTTTCCTTCCTTACTTGCGCCGGATTCGGCGCAATTAGTGCCATGGATGTCGCGAGTCATTCGCCGAACAGGACGTTGGCGTTTCATCGGTGGTCTGCGTTCTGCCGGAGGAGGGCAGCGGCACCGAGATCACATGACTATGAAACTATTGCTATTCTTTGGCACGAGCGGTGCCCGATTTCTTGGGCTTTTACTGTTGTCGGCCGGTTTGAGCCATTCCCTGAATGCAGCTCCGGCCTCTACCAATCCGGATTACACGGTCTCCGTGTTTGCCAATGCTCCAAAAGGGCTGTCGAATCCCGATTCGATTACTTATTATAAGGGAACAATCTTTATCGAGTACGCCAATGGCACACAGCCAGCCGGCACCGGCGGAGACAGCACGATTGTCCAGTTTAGTTCTACCGGGAAGGTCCTTCGTACCTACCGGATACCAGGGAAGGTCGATGGTCTGAAGTATAACCCGTTCGACGGCAAGATTTGGGCGTTGCAAAACGAGGATGCAAATCCTTCGTTGACTTTGATCGACCCGCTTTCCGGGACTCTGAAGCATTACAGGTACGCAGCTCCGACCTTGCACGGTGGCGGTTACGATGACGTCGTGTTTCTGAACGGCCAGGTTTTCATCAGCGCTTCGAATCCAAATCTGCAGCCACCCACGCCGTCTGCTCCCAACGGCCAGAACATTTTCCCCTCTATTATTAAGGCCACCATCGAAGGTGAGCAGGTGGAGGTTGAGCCGGTGTTAATGGGTAATGCCAATTTGATTGATGTTACAACCGGGCAATCGGTGGTGGCACAACAGTCCGACCCTGATTCTTTGAAAGTGGATCCGTCAGGTAACCTGGTCCTTGATAGCCAACAAGACGGCGACCTGATCTTTCTGAACGCTCCAGGCGCTCCCAACCAGGTAGGGTATCGCCTCCATCTTTCCAATGGAACATCGACTCAGGTAACCGTCGATGACTCAGTTTTCCCGACGCAAGCCTCCGGAACAATCTATGTGGCCGACACGCCGGCAAATGTTGTGTACGCTGTTACCAGCACCGTTTTTCCTCCGAATTCCGCATTTTCGGCGAGCGATACGACGGGGGTATTGGGACGGGTTGATTTGACGACTGGGCAGCTGATTCCGGTGATCACGGGCATGCAGAGCCCGCATGGCGCTCTATTCGTACCGAGTCTGCCCGAAGTGCGATTGGATCAAGTATCGTCCTCTGCCGGTGCTGGTTCCACCGAGTCGGCACTGTTGCGAGTGTCGCGCACAGGCGGCGTATCGCAAGCACTGCCGGTTTTCTTAAGCATTTCGGATAGTGAAACTCATGAAAGCACCTCTCAGGCGGCAACGATTCCACCTGGCGCATCGTCGACAATCGTTACCGTTCACTTCAAACCCATTGGTGGTTCGAGGCGGGTTGTGGTCAGCATCCAGCCGGACCCGAACTACAACGTGGTGCCAGACATTGTGAATACGGCGGTGCAAGCGCTACCGGAGCCGTTGCCTCGCTGATCGGAGCAAGCGGGGAACTGGACGGGGAAGAATCGAGGCGCGGATTTGCACATGAGGGCGGGGGATGATCGGAGATGTCGAGCGGCGTCACCTGCCCAGGTCGGAGGGGTGGCAGGCGATGCCACCCGTTCGTTCATCTTCAATCACCTAGATTCTCCAACGGAGCGGGTTAGAGTAACGTTATGCGGATCGATCGTTTCACTGCAAAGATGCAAGAGGGCTTGCAGGAGAGCCAGTCTCTGGCCTCCGCGATGCAGCACCAGGAATTGAGTCCGGAGCACTTGTTTTTGGCTTTGCTCAGGCAACCGGATGGTTTGGCTCGACCGCTTCTAGAAAAGCTCAACGTTCGCGCCGATTCGGTGGAACACCAGTTGGAAGAAGATCTGGGAAAGAGACCCAAAGTTTCGGGAGGCAGCGCTGGCCAGGTGCTCGGTGCAGAATTGCGCAATGTGCTGGATCAAGCCGAGAAGGAAATGGCCAAGCTGAAAGATGAGTACGTCAGCGTTGAGCATTTTTTGCTGGCATTAACGGATGCGGCCTCCACTGGGGCCGGCCGGGTTCTTAAAGCAAACGGAATCACGCGAGATCGGTTGATGCAGGCGCTGCAGTCGGTTCGCGGTTCTCAAAGAGTAACCGATCAAAATCCCGAAGGAAAGTATCAGACTCTGGAGAAGTACGGCCGTGATCTGACCGAAGCGGCCCGCCGGGGAAAAATTGATCCTGTTATTGGGCGGGATAAGGAAATCCGACGAGTGATGCAGGTTCTTTCCCGAAGGACTAAGAATAACCCGGTATTAATCGGGGAACCGGGTGTGGGCAAAACCGCAATCGTTGAAGGATTGGCCAGGCGGATCATCAGTGGCGATGTGCCGGATGGGCTAAAAAAGAAACGAATTATCGCGATGGATCTCGGGTCGATGATCGCCGGCGCTAAATTCCGTGGTGAATTCGAAGACCGCCTGAAAGCTTTTCTGAAAGAGGTCACCGATTCTCAGGGCGAGATTATCCTTTTTATTGACGAATTGCATACCATTGTGGGGGCTGGTGCAGCTGAAGGTGCCGTCGATGCTTCTAACCTTTTGAAGCCGCAATTAGCGAGGGGCGAGCTCCGAACAATTGGGGCAACCACGCTGGATGAGTACCGCAAGCATATCGAGAAGGATGCGGCCCTTGAGCGCCGTTTCCAACCTGTGCTGGTGGAGGAGCCCAGTGTCGAAGATACTATCGCCATTCTCCGCGGGTTAAAAGAGCGATACGAGGTTCATCATGGTGTCAGGATCCAGGATGCTGCTCTAGTGGCGGCGGCTGTGCTCAGCCACCGGTACATTTCCGATCGGTTTCTTCCCGATAAGGCCGTGGACCTAGTCGATGAAGCGGCGTCCCGGCTCAAGATCGAGCTCGATTCCATGCCGACCGAGATCGATCAGATCGAGCGCGAAATTATGCAGCTCGAGATGGAACGCCAGGCATTGCGGAAGGAAAAGGACGAGGCTAGCCGGCAACGTCTCGACAAACTCGAGAAACAGCTTTCTGATTTGCGGGAGGAAAGCGCGCGTCTCAAGGCGCAATGGCAGAGTGAAAAGCAGGTGATCGACCAGTCCCGCAAACTACAGGAACAAATCGAGAACCTGAAGACCGAGCTGGAACAAGCCCAACGTCGCGGTGAACTAGGTAAGGCCAGCGAAATTCAGTATGGCCGGCTGCCGGAGCTGAACAAGCAATTGGCTCAGACTAACCAGCGGCTAAACGAGCTGCAGAAATCGAAACAGATTTTGAAGGAAGAGGTCACCGAGGAAGATATTGCCGAAGTAGTCGCGAGCTGGACCGGCATTCCCGTGTCCAGGCTCCAGGAAAGCCAGCGCGAAAAGCTGGTTCACATGGAAGAACGCCTGGGTGAGCGGGTAATCGGCCAGCGGGAAGCAATTCGCGCGGTATCAAACGCGGTGCGCCGGGCGCGAGCCGGGTTACAGGACGAAAACCGGCCGATCGGTTCGTTCATCTTTCTGGGGCCGACCGGCGTTGGCAAAACCGAGTTGAGTCGAGCTTTAGCGGAGTTCCTCTTCGATGACGAGAACGCGATGATCCGCATCGACATGAGCGAGTACATGGAGAAACACACCGTTGCGCGTCTGATCGGTGCACCTCCCGGCTACGTGGGTTACGAAGAAGGGGGCCAGCTCAGTGAAGCCGTCCGGCGCAAACCGTACAGTGTGGTTTTATTCGATGAGATCGAGAAAGCGCATCCGGACGTATTTAATGTTCTGCTTCAGGTCCTGGACGATGGCCGGATCACAGATGGCCAGGGGCGTACGGTGGACTTTAAGAACACGGTCATCATCATGACGAGCAACGTGGGAAGCCAGTTCATTCTCGATGCGACCGATCGGGAAATCCGGAACCAGCGGGTAATGGATGCGTTGCGCAGCCATTTCCGGCCGGAGTTTTTGAATCGAGTCGATGAAATCATCATCTTTGACCGGCTCGCCGAGCAAGAATTGAAGCAGATCGTCGATATCCAGCTGGTCCGTGTGCTGAATCGGTTACGGCAGCAAAACCTGGATCTGAAATTGACCGAGAGCGCCAAGGCTCTGTTAGCCAAGGAAGGCTTCGATCCGGTCTACGGTGCGCGCCCCTTAAAGCGGGTCATTCAACGCCTGGTCCTTGACCCACTGAGCTTGTACGTGTTGGAAGGAAAATTTACACCCGGCGACAGAATCGTCGCCGATGCCGCCGGTGACGAGCTGGAGTTCCGAAAGGAGAAGTGACGCGAAGCCGAGAAGGGTGTTGAGCAAATGCGCGATGGACGCCAAAGGAAGAAGACGATGCGGCTGATATCCAAAGGCAATTGCGGCGACCATCACGGTGGAGCAAAAACCTAGGCGCGCGGATCCCTCGCTCTCTCAAAATTCCCATTGGCTGCCACGTCTTTTCTGCAAAATTTTACCTGTATGAAATCGGCTTATGAGCTTGCGATGGAACGTCTCCAGAAGGACACGCCATCTACCCCCTTAACCTCTGAACAGCGCGCGCAGATCAGCGAGATCGATTCTCTCTATAAGGCGAAGATCGCGGAAAAAGAGCTGCTACTGAAAGGCGAGATCGCCCAGGAACAGGCTAAAGGTCAATTCGAGGAGGTCGAACAACTCCAAAAGCAACTTGCTTCCGAGCTTCGCCGCCTCAACGAGGAATGCGAATCCAAGAAGGAGAAAGTCCGCCAAGGGAAGTGAGGTGTGAAAGGTGAAGAGTGACTGGTGATTAGACTGGAAGATGTTGGGTTCAGAACAAGGGTAATACTTTAGGCTCAGAACATAGGTAACACTTTTCTTGTTTAAGGTTACAGGTTTGGAATTGGTCCCCTGCGTCGCAGGTAACCTCAGCGTATGCCGTGTGTTCTACAAAGGGGCTTCAGTCAGG
>JAFAVN010000126.1 GCA_019242435.1 Verrucomicrobiota bacterium
CTCCTGAACTGCCGCACCCCTCAAACTTCCATCCTCTTTCCGCTTGACGCCCCTAGCCAAAGGCCCATCATGACGCGGGTATTAGGCAATCGCAGGTGGTTAACCTTTTTGCTCGTCGGACCTTTGCATGCACGGAAATGTAGGAAACCTCGGCTGGAGCTTTTGCTATTCTTTGATTCTCTTCGGGCTTTCGGTTTATGGAATTCACCGCTATTTTATTTTGCACTTGTATTTCAGGCACCGCCGTTGGCACCGGCAACCGCCGTCCCACTTCTCTGAGTTGCCCGTCGTTACCGTTCAATTGCCGGTCTACAATGAGCGGTATGTTGTAGAACGTCTTTTACAATCGGTCAGCCGCATTCAGTACCCCAAGGAGAAGCTGGAGATCCAGGTGCTAGATGATTCTACGGATGAAACCAGCCAAATTGCGGCCCGAGAGGTGGAGCGGCTTCGGAGCGAGGGATTCGATGCCGTTCACTTACGACGGACTGAACGAACCGGCTTCAAGGCAGGCGCGCTGGAGGCGGGATTACACCGGGCGCGAGGCGAGTTCTTTTTGATCCTCGACGCCGACTTTGTACCATCGCCGGGGATCCTCCTGCAAACCATCCACTATTTTGTCGATCCTCAGATCGGTATGATCCAGACGCGGTGGCAACATCTCAACCGGTCTTATTCCTGGCTTACCCGCGCTCAGGCTATCCTTCTGGATGGTCACCTGGTCTTGGAACAAACGGCCCGTAGCTCAACGGGCCGTTTTTTTAATTTCAACGGTACAGCGGGGCTTTGGCGGCGGAGTTGTATTGAGGAGGCAGGCGGCTGGCAACACGACACTTTGACCGAGGATCTGGATCTCAGTTATCGGGCCCAATTGAAGGGGTGGCGCTTTATTTTCCTGGTCGACGTGGTGACACCGGCCGAGTTGCCGATCGAGATCAGCGCTTTTAAGTCGCAGCAGCATCGCTGGACTAAAGGTTCGATTCAGACCTGCAAAAAGCTGCTGCCAAAAATTTGGGCTGGCCGGCTGCCGCTCTGGATCAAAGCCGAAGCCACTATTCATCTGACCTCCAATTTTACTTATCTGTTACTGGCGTTGCTGTGTATTCTCTTGCTGCCTGCTGCCACCGCGCCCTTGGGGGCGCCTAGCTGGCTGAGGACTTTTCTGGTGGATATCCCGATCCTGGTCGCGAATACCGTGGCGGCAGCCGTCTTTTACTTACTAGCCCAGCGGGAGCTCCATCCGGAGCGATGGTGGCGAGATATCATTTTCTTTCCATTCGTGCTCGCATTGGGAATTGGGGTGTCGATCAACAATGCGCGAGCCGTACTTGAAGCCGTGTTTAACTATCAGTCCTCGTTCAATCGCACCCCGAAATACGGCATTGAAGAGGGCGTAAAAAGAGCGGGTCGGGCAGGCTACTCGACTTTTCGTGCTGTACTTCCATTTGGCGAATTGCTATTTGCGGTCTACTTTGCCCCTTTTGTGGCCGGGGCTTTTGTGCACCGGCAGTTTCTATCACTACCTTTTTTATTGTTATTTGAGATCGGATTTTCTTATGTTGCTTGTCGTTCGATTTGGGAATGGTCCCGGAGATTACGAGGAGAAGCAGTATCTGCCGATTAAATGAGAAGACTTTTTTGTTATCACTTGTTGATGAGCGGCGTTGCGCTTGCCGTTACGGCAACACTGGAGGACGGTCAGGGCGCCACAGCAGCTCCGACTCCTTCCCACGGGAACACATCGGCTGCGGTAGCGACCTACGCTAGAACGTATTACTCGAATACGGTTGCTTCTCCGGCGCCAAGTCCGTCTTCTTCATCTGCAGCCATCAGGGCCGCGGCCTCAGCCGGTCCTGCACCCGCGCCCATAGTCCAGCTGGTTGTGAGCGTGGCGGACCAGAAGCTCGCTGTGGTGGTCAACGGCAAAATCTATAAATCCTTTCCCGTATCAACTTCACGCTACGGCGAAGGAGACAATTGGGGAAGTTGGCGGACGCCGATCGGAATGCTTCAAATCGCCGGTAAAATTGGGACCAGGGCACCGGCCGGCTCGGTATTCTGGCGACGGCAAGTGACCGGCGAAGTGCTTCCGGCAAATGCGCCCGGTCGGGACCCGATCGTCAGCCGGATTATCTGGCTCCGCGGACTTGAGGGCGGAAATCGGAACGCTTACAAGCGTTGTATCTACATCCATGGCACGCCCCAAGAAGCGTTCCTGGGGCGTAAGGCCAGCTTTGGCTGCATCCGGATGCGCTCGGCAGACGTGATCCAGGTTTTCGATTGGGTGAGTATCGGTACCCAAGTTGATATTGTGGAGCAATCTCTGGGCAGAGGGGTAAAGGATCTCGAGCAAAGGGCAACTTTCCTCGCGCGGAATGAGCCGCCTCCAGCGATTGCACCCGGAGGCGCCCTCCGAACCACCGCTGCGGCGGTTCCAGCCGGCAATACCCAGCCGGCAGCCTCTCCGCTCTTGAAAGTCGGCCCGCCAAATCCGCAGGTCGCTTCCTCCCGGAAAACAGCGTCTAATTGAGTTCCGGTGCAAGTGGGTGCGGAACGGAGCGCTGGGAATTTTCGAGGGGTTGAGCTACCGGTAAATTATGCAACGTGCGCGGGGACGCTCTTAAGTTCCGCTTGGGAGGGGTTGCCCCTGGGTTTTCATGGCCAGCGTCGCTGCTGATTACTTGCGGTGGCAAAAAAGGAGGCGCCTGAGCTGGCTTCGGGTCCAAAAAGTCCTCGCTTCGGGCCGATTTCCCCTCGTAATCCTCTGATTCCTCCCAGGTGCGAATATTTGTGATAGGTGGTCGTTTTTTCTTGAAGAACACAAGATATAGTGTTCAAGTAGAAGACGCTGCTCTACGGGCTGCGGTTATCAATAAAAAATCACAACTAGGGCACAGGATATTGACCGGTTGAATGAGAGTTATTGACAAGTTGTTGGCCTAATGGAAGAGACGTCGCTTGCGGCGTCCCAAAAAGAGACAAAACCCCCTTAACCAGGACGCCCTAATGATCAAATTAAAGGCAGGCATGCAACCGAGCGATTTGCAGGGAAGTGGCCGTAAGACTCATTCGACGCGGCGAAAAGGAGTGACCTTTCGGCGTGTTTTCAGCCGGAAAGATAAAGCGCCGTTGGAGGAGATCGAATGGGAGCGACGCACTGCGGAAATCACGGATGATAGCGGGAAAGTGATCTTTCGTCAGGAAGATGTAGAAGTACCAAAAAGCTGGAGTCCATTAGCAACGAAGATCGCTGTCTCCAAGTATTTTTATGGAGACATCGCCAATGGAACCGACCCGTTCCATCGTGGACGAGAGAACTCGGTCAGGCAACTGATTCAGCGAGTCACTCAAACGGTTACGAACTGGGGAATTAAAGACGGGTACTTCGCCAGCGCTGAGGCGGCTGAAACGTTCTATGACGAATTGACCTGGCTTTGTGTGAATCAGCATGGGGCATTCAATAGCCCGGTATGGTTCAATGTCGGTCTGTATCAACAGTACGGCATCGGCAAAGGCTGCGGAAAGGGGAACTTCTTTTTTAATCGTGAGACCGGGCAGGCAGAACGGGCGGCGACCCAGTACGAATATCCGCAGGCATCGGCGTGCTTCATCCAATCCGTCGACGACACGATGGAGGATATTATGCGGCTCGCGACCAGTGAGGCCATGCTGTTTAAATATGGCAGCGGTACTGGAAGTGACCTTTCAACCTTGCGAAGTACCCGGGAGAAACTGAGCGGCGGCGGTCGACCGAGCGGCCCGCTCTCGTTTCTTAAAGTGTATGACCAGGTCGCGAACGTGGTGAAAAGCGGCGGCAAAACCCGGCGAGCCGCCAAGATGAACACGTTGAAGGATTGGCACCCCGATATCGAGGAATTCATCGAGGCCAAAACCAAGGAAGAAAAGAAGGCTTGGGCTCTGATCGAGCAAGGTTACGACGGCAGCTATAACGGCGATGCTTATGACTCGATCATGTACCAGAACGAGAATCTCTCGATTCGAGTGAGCGACGAGTTCATGCACGCGGCTATTGAAGGTAAGGAATGGTGGACCCGGCGCGTACTGGACGGTAAACCGTGCGATAAGAAAGATGCGCGGACGCTCTTGCGAAAGATCGCCGAAGGAACCCACATCTGCGGTGATCCGGGAATGCAATTCGATTCAACGATTCACCGCTGGCATACCTGTAAAGGCACCGGACGGCAGAACTCGACTAATCCTTGCTCGGAATATCTCTTTCTAGACAATACGGCTTGTAACTTGGCTTCCTTGAACTTGATGAAGTTCAAAGCCGCTGACGGAACCTTTGATGTTGAGAGGTTCAAAGCGGCAGTGCGCATTTTCATAACCGCACAAGAAATCCTCGTGGACAATGCCAGCTATCCAACCAAAGAGATCGCTGAGAACAGCCACATATTCCGGACGTTGGGGTTGGGGTTTGCCAATCTCGGCGCTTTAGTCATGAGCTACGGGCTGGGCTACGACAGCGATGAGGCTCGAGCGCTGGCGGGATCAATCACCGCGATTATGACCGGCGAGGCTTATTCGCAAAGCGCTCGCATTGCCAAAGCAATCGGACCGTTCTCAGGTTATCACGACGCCAAAATAGCCGGATTTCCTAATCCGACGGCGGCTGACAACGTGCAGTCGATGCTTGAAGTAATTCGTTTCCATCGGGAAGCCTGCGACCGGATCCAGGCCGGCACCGAGTTTGACGTCTTGAAAGCGGAAGCAATCGACGCCTGGGATGCTGCCCTGAAGCTAGGTAAAAGCTCAGGATTCAGGAACGCCCAGGTCACCGTGCTTGCGCCTACAGGAACGATTGGATTTTTGATGGATTGCGATACCACCGGGATTGAGCCAGACATCGCACTGGTCAAATACAAGCTCCTCGCTGGTGGCGGCATGCTGAAAATCGTGAACCAAACCGTCAGGCCGGCACTGAAAAAATTAGGCTATGCCGAGCCCGAAATAGAAAAGATCCTCGCTCATATCAACGAGCACGACACGATCGAAGATGTGGTGGTTCCGGAAACAAATCAGACGATTGAGAGCGGGCTAAAGCCTGAGCATCTGCCAGTGTTCGATTGTGCGTTCAAGCCGTTCAAAGGCAAGCGAAGTCTCCACTACCTTGGTCACTTGCGGATGATGGCGGCATGCCAGGCTTTCTTGAGTGGAGCGATCTCCAAGACGGTCAACATGCCCAATGAAGCCACGATCGAGGAGATCATGAACACCTATATCGAAGGCTGGCGATTGGGCCTGAAGGCGATCGCCATCTATCGTGATGGGTCGAAACGCTCCGCCCCGCTGAATACCAAGAAGACCAAAGACATGGGTACTGCCGAGGTCTCAGAAGGCGTATTGGAGGAAACCAGGCAGCTGCAGAGCCGGATTGCCGAGCTGGAAAAAGAAGTGGTCACTCTGCAGCAACCTTCTCGGCAGCGAATGCCCGATACGCGAGTCTCTCTTACGCACAAGTTCGAGATTGCCGGGCACGAAGGCTACATCACAGTCGGTTTGTACGAGAGCGGCCAGCCTGGTGAGCTATTCATCCAGATGGCAAAAGAAGGGAGTACTATCGGTGGCCTGATGGATACCGTTGCCACCCTGACTTCCTTGGCTCTGCAGTACGGCGTTCCTTTAGAAAGCTTGGTGAAAAAATTTGCTTATCAACGGTTCGAACCCAGCGGGTTTACCAAAAACCCCGACATCCGCAACGCAACGAGCATTACGGATTACGTTTTCCGCTGGTTGGGCTGCCAGTTTATTAAAGGCTATAAAGAGGCAATATCACCGAATCGAACTCAGCCGGATCTTCCCATGAGGGAGATCACAGATATCGAAAAAAAAGCGGTGAATCGGCCAGTGGCAGAGCTACCTCGAACCGCGGAGCGTGAGATCATCGATGTCATAACCAACCGAGCAAACTCGGAAGGTTTACCGGTTCCGGCACGCAACGGCCATGCTTATTCCCATGCAGAGCGGGTGCGCGAAGCATTGGGGAATATGTACATGGATGTTACTTGCACGCATTGCGGCAGCTCAAAGGTCATCAGGGCTGGAGCTTGCGGTGTGTGCACCGAGTGCGGGACCTCACAAGGTTGTAGCTAATAGAGGGGTGGATGAACGCAAAGTGGGCAACGACCGCGAGCGGCGGCCGTTGCCCACTCATACGACGAAGGGTTCTCAGTTCACGGTTCGCGGTTCACCGTTTCGCGGTTGGCGACGGACTTGGGATTGTCGAAGACGTGCAGATGCCCGCAGCGATAAGACTTGGTCGAGAGAGGCCTTCAGAGGAACTAACCGTGAACCGTGAACAGGGACTCCTGTACCAGCACCACAATCGATCGCGTACTGACTACATATTGGGTCCCGAACACCTGCTCCTCCAGGCCAGGTTCAAGAATATCTTTTGGCGACTCCTGGCTTGTATCGATCACGCGGTACCACGGTTTATATAGTCCATCAAAGATCGTGAACGTTAACGGCTCCGTGAATGCGTTAACCATCACATACAGATCCGCGTCTCCCTGGCTGCCACCTTTCAGGTAATAAGCCAGACTGTGTGAGTTAAATGACAGATCGGTCGACGCGCCCACACCTCGCCAGCGGACATCGTTCCGCCAGAATCGGCTTCGACAAATACTGGGATGCGCTTTCCGAAAGGCAATCATCAGCCGGCAGAACCGGAAGAAGCCGGCGTTCTCCTGCAGACGAGTCCAGTCCAACCAGGTAGTCGCGTTATCCTGTTTGTAAGGGTTATTATTGCCGCCCTGCGTATGCAGGAATTCGTCACCGGCCATAAACATCGGAATCCCATTCGATAGCATCAGTAAGCAAAAAAGATTCTTGGCTTGCTTCAGACGCAGCGCCTTTATCTCCTGGGTAAGGCCGGCGTCACCTTCCGCCCCGCAGTTCCAGCTGAAATTATCAGCTGCCCCATCCTGGTTGTTGTGGCCGTTCGCTTCGTTGTGCCGTTCGTTATAAGAAACGAGGTCATACAACGTGAACCCGTCGTGGGAGATCACATAGTTGATGCTGTAAAAAGGTCGTCTAGCTTCTTCGATCCGGTCCGGAAACAAGTCATCGCTTCCGTACAGCCTTTGCATGACCTTTGGAACCATCCCGGCATCTCCGCGGATGAAGCGTCTGATGTCATCGCGAAATTGCCCGTTCCATTGGTGCCAGAACATACCTGGAAACCCTGTTCCTAGCTGGTAAGCACCACCCGCGTCCCAGGGTTCGGCGATTAATCGGGACTCGGCGAGGACCGGGTCCGTACGGATCGCGGAGAGCAGAGGAGGATCTTCCCAGTCGATCGAGCCATCTTCATTTCTAGTCAGGATCGATGCCAAATCGAAGCGGAAGCCATCAACGCCCATTTCCGTGGCCCAATAGCGTAGACTGTCTAGAATCAGGTTCCTGACAAAGAGATCACTCACATTCAGAGTGTTTCCAGTTCCCGAGAAGTTGGCGTACGGTCGTGCCGGATCCTGGGTCATCAGGTAGAAACTCGCGTTATCTATCCCTTTGAAAGAATAGATCGGTCCAGTGTGGTCCGCTTCCGCCGTATGGTTATAGACAACGTCGAGGATGACCTCAATCCCGGCCGCGTGTAGAGCCGAGACCATCTCCTTGAACTCGGCTACGGGCCTGTCTTGGCTGGAACTGTAACGGAGATTCGGGGAAAAAAAGTTGAGTGTCATGTATCCCCAGTAGTTGTTCTCCTGCGGATCGAATTGATGGATCGGCATCAACTCAACGATAGTAACCCCGAGTTCCTTCAAATAAGGTATCTTTTCGACCAGGCCGGCAAACGTTCCGCGTCGCTCACCTGCCACTCCACTTGAGTCACTGGCAGTAAAGCCGCGCACGTGTGTTTCGTAAATAATGGCGTCCGAATAATGGCGTGTGCGCAAAGCTGAATCCGGTACTGGGGACGCCGGCTCCGGACGGATTACGCCAAGCGGTGCGCGGCCGGCATTGCTGCCCCGGCGGCAAGCCGCCTTGCGGTTGAAGGAGGGCGGAAAAAAGACCCGCTTTGCGTACGGATCCAGCAGAATTTTGTCAGGATCGAATGCGTGCCACTGATTCGGACCATGCGGAGCCGGTCCATCGACGCGATAGGCGTAGTAAACCGCATTTCTCACTTCCTGTTCCGGCAACCGGCAATGCCAAACGCGTTTGGTTTTGTGCTGTAAAGGCTCCAACCAATACTCGGCCAGGGGAGTCACGAAATCGTCGGGGCCGTATAGCAGCAGCGTGACTTCACGCGCATTTTGCGAATAAAGCGCAAAATTAAACGCCTTTTCTTCAGGAACATAATTCACTCCCAATGGAGTGGGGGACCCTTCAATAGACGGCCAGGTAATCGGTTTTGGTTGCCAGAAATCGGGATGCACGGACGGGAAGTGGTTGGTGATTGATGGTGAGTGAGTAGTGATTAGTGAGCGGAGCGTCGCCGTCGGGGAAACACGAAAGTTTCCTAGCTGGCTTCGTACGGCCGGTCAACGCTGCTTTTTGCCAGCACTTCGGCGAAATCAGTTGAGCCGCTACGATCGTATGGTCCCTCCGCGATGAAACCTGTGGTACCGCCGCGCGCACGCTCATACGCCGACGCCTCTTACTGATCCATCCCTAGCGTTTTCAATACAAACGCGTATTCCATCGCCAGCTCCTTTAGCCGATTAAATCGGCCGCTTTGGCCCATATGACCGGCATCCATGTTCGTCCGAAGAACCAGCAAGCGGTCCTTATGGCTTAGCGTTCGCTGCTTCGCTACCCATTTGGCAGGTTCCCAATAGCTGACCCGGGAATCATTCAGTCCGGCCGTTACGTACAAATTCGGGTAGGGCTTGTCGGCAATGTTATCGT
>JAFAVN010000470.1 GCA_019242435.1 Verrucomicrobiota bacterium
GGGAGGGACTCCAGGCTTGTCCATAATAGCTCCGGACCGGCGTACGCCTGCTTGCATCACTGATTACTGATAATTAGTGATCGCCCGTCTGCAGATCTCATCAACCGGCCGCGGCTTGCACCCGTCATTTGGACATGCACTTTTTGCGTAAAGTATGTTTCGCGCAGTGGTTTTGGGCCTAGGGTCCCTCGGTTGCTTGTTCTTGGTCGCCTGTTCTACCATTAATTCCCGGATCAAAGAAAAGCTCGAGGCCTTCTCGTCGCTATCAGCGCAAGAACAGGCTATAGTTCGGGCAGGCAGGATTCGAGAGGGTATGCCGAAAACTGCTGTTTACATCGCCTGGGGCGCACCGGACCACGTCCGCTCCGGTTCTCGAAACGGTCAACCTTACGAAGCATGGGTCTATACCACCGTCAAAACCATCTGGGTCTGGGACTATTATCCAGCGTTCTATCGATTTGGATGGTACCGTTATTACGGCTATTGGCGTTATCCGTTCTGGGGGCCTTATCCATACGGAGACCAGTTTATTTCCCAGGAGGTACCCTATAAGACCGCTTTTTTTGAAGGCGATCGTTTAACCGGCTGGGAATACATCCGCTAAAATGACAAACTGCCAAAGCGCGGACCAGTCTGGAATTCAATTTGTCATTTGTCATTTGTGATTTGTCATTTCAACGAATGTCCTACGATTCCTTTGCCTCCTTTCTAAAGAAACTCGAGCAAGCCGGCGAACTGATCCGAATCAAGCAGCCGGTGGCCTCCGAACTCGAAATAACCGAGGTGGCTGATCGCCAGATGAAGAAGCCGGGGGGCGGGAAAGCGCTGCTGTTTGAGCAGCCCACGGTCGGTGGGAAAGTCTCCGAGTTTCCGGTCGCGATCAACACCATGGGCTCCGAGTGCCGAATGTCGTTGGCCTTGGGCATTTCGTCGGTAGACGAGTTGGCATACCAGATCCAAGCGATTCTGAAAGCGAAACCGCCGACCTCCTTACAAGAGGGTTGGAACCTGCTCCGCCAAGGGGTCGACGTCTTACATGCCCGGCCTCGAAATGTCAGGTCCGGGCCCTGTAAGGAAATCGTCCATCGCATCTCGGCGGACTCGAATTTTTCGCTGAAAGATCTCCCAATTCTCCATTGCTGGCCCAACGATGGCGGCCGGTTCATCACCTTGCCGACCGTCTATACCCAGGATCCAGACACCGGGCAGCGCAACGTCGGGATGTATCGTATGCAGATCTTTGACGGCGCTACCACCGGCATGCATTGGCAGGTTCATAAAGTGGGCGCGAGACACGGGAAACGCTACTACGAACGAAATGAGCCGATGCCGGTCGCCGTCTGTCTGGGAGGAGATCCCGCCTATACCTTTGCCGCCACCGCGCCGTTACCGGACGGTTTGGATGAAGTCCTTTTCGCGGGATTTTTGCGTAAGAAGTCGGTCGACCTGGTCCAATGTGAAACTAATGACCTCCGCGTTCCGGCCGATGTTGATTTCGTAATCGAAGGATTCGTTCAACCGGGCGAGCTGCGAGAAGAAGGGCCTTTTGGAGATCATACCGGTTTTTATACCACGGTGGATCCCTACCCGGTATTTCATGTCACGGCGATCACTTACCGCAAGGAGGCGGTCTATCCCGCTACTATCGTGGGGATCCCGCCGATGGAAGATTTCTATATGGGGAGTGCCAGCGTACGCACTTTTCTCCCGGTCTTTAAATTAAACTTCCCTGAGATCGTCGATATGGCCCTCCCAGCGGAGGGAGTGTTTCACAACCTGGTTTTTGTGAGCATCCGGAAACAGTATCCGTACCAGGCGTACAAAGTGATGCATGGCCTCTGGGGAATGGGACAGATGATGTTCTCCAAGTATATAGTGGTTTTGGACGAAGAATGTGATGTCCACAATACTAGCGAGGTTCTTTTTCACCTGTGCGCCAATACCGACCCAGGGCGAGACAGCACCTTCATCAAAAACCCATCCGATAGCCTGGACCATGCTCCTACCCTCCCGAACATCGGTTCGCACATGGGCATCGACGCCACGCGAAAACTACCGGGCGAAGGCTACCAGCGCGGCTGGCCCGAACTTATCCGCATGGACGACGCTACCCGAGCCTGCGTGGACCAAAAACTCCGCGAATGGGGAATCAACTAGCGAAGTCGATAGCCTCTGTTTCTCCGTCGCGCCTACGAGTCCCTACCTCGCCTGATACCTCGGCACGAACTCCTCGAACACGGCGTCGGCCATCAGGTCCAACGGCAAGAGCCCCTGCGATAAAATGAAATCGTGGTACGCCTTTTCGTCGAACTTTGCTCCCAAAGCGAGAGCGGTTCGTTCCCGGAGCTCTCTCAAGCTCATGTACCCATAAAAATAGGCGGCTGCTTGCCCGGGCGCTCGAAAGGTGTAGCGGTTGACTTCCTCCGTTGCATCCGATTCCGAAAGAGCGACTTCGTTTATCAGAAACGCCTTGGCTTCTTCCGGTCGCATCAAGCCGAGGTTCAACATCGGATCGAGAAAGGCACGGGCGATGCGAAGCAAGCGATCATCTAACGAAAAGAGCTGGCCTTCGAGCGGCTCATACGGCTCCATCACGGATTCCATGTAGACCGCCCAACCCTCCACATTTGCGCTGTTATCCGCGAATATCGAACGGGCGATCGACACTCCATTATCGACCATCGAAGTAAATTGCAGATCATGACCCGGCCGCGCCTCATGCGCGGTTAGCGTCCACGATTCGCCTTCGTTGATGAAATCTTCGTCCAGGCCGTTTTGCCCGTTCGGGATAACAAATTCTCCGTACTCACCGTGGTTGCCAATCAAGCGCGGCGGGTTCATGTGGGGAGCCGGCTCTTGCGCGGTCTCAGCGGGTGAACCAAGTCGGATAAGGGTAGGCCTTTCAGGTAACGTTACAATTTTGTGTTCTTTTACCAATTGCTCAATTTGCTGAAGTCTGTTCTTGTAGAACATTAGCAATTGATCACTAGCAATCGCTTTGTGTTTTAAGGTACGGATTACTTCCCGGTAATCTGCCGAGCTAAGGTGTTCCTGCTGCGCGATGATTGCTGCCAAGGTGCGCATTTCATCCTGGATCTCGACGAATTCGAAGCGGGCACGCTCCATTAATGTCTGTGGATCAATTAACACTCCGTTGTGTTTCAGGTTATCGGCATAGATCGCCGCCGGTAAAACATTGGTACGACGAGCCTGCGGCAGCACCTGTTCTTGCATCCATCTTTTATAAATTTGAAGCTGCCGGGTCAGAGCAGCATACCCGTCCTCCCAGCCCGTCAGTTTCGCGTTCCGAAACAGCTCCGCGATGCCGTCCAGGTAGATTTGGGTGTTGCTGATGGCTTCGTTCACCTCTTCTACGTAGGGACGGACCAAGGCAGGGTTCCCCAGCATCTCCAGGGTCCGAGCTTTCGCCAGTTCGATGATTGGCTCGAACCCGGGTTCCTGCCCAGCATAGCGGTTCAGACGTGTGGGCGCTTTTGCCTGCCGATCCGGTGAATTCCGTGGGTCCAGCAGAGCATGAAGCCCGTCGAAAACCAACAGTCCCACGTCATAAAACGGAAGCCTCAACTCGCGGTTGAGCCGGTCTGTTTCCAATCCGTCCTTCTGGGCGGCAATCAGCAACTCCAAATCCCGCCGTACCTTTGGATCGGACTCGGTTTCTTTCTTTGTCTGCAAATCGCGGATGATCTTCTGCCCGTCCGCTCGTCTTCGCTCGTACAGGCCCGGCTTGAGATCGATCACCCGCTCGTCCGCTTCTTCTATTCCTTCCTCCGAAGCTGACTCCGGCGAATATTTCGCCATGAAATCCAGCATCGGCTGCGCCGCTTCATTACTCTTACGTACCCAGTCCGGCGCGTTATTGTCATACCCGAGGCCGGCCGTCGCGGCTATCGCGGACAGTACCCCGATTAGGATCAGCTTTATCATTTTGAAAATGGAAATAGCCGCAAAAGATCGCAAAGAACGCGAAAAAGCAAAGTGGGGATTTCGAGGATTTCCAGGATTTCGAGGAGTTCAGGAGCGTATGTCCGGTGAAGGCAATCTGGACGCTAATGCAACGGACCGCTCGGTATGCCTCCGATGCTCCGGGATAGGGGCATCAGCTCTAAAAACGTGCTGCCTGAATTCTGTACTCCTTAAACTCCTCGAACTTTGCCTCCTCGAACTCCCCTTCGCTTGCGGCTATTCTGCCCGATGCGCATCTACTACGTCACGCTCAACACCGATGATGAGGCTCGCCGGATCAGCCAGGAATTGCTCGAACGGCAGTTGGCGGTTTGCACTAACTGGTTCCCCATTACTTGTGCTTACCGCTGGGAAGGCAAACTGGTGGAAGA
>JAFAVN010000479.1 GCA_019242435.1 Verrucomicrobiota bacterium
TGTGCGCATCGGAGATAATGCAGCCATCAGCGATAAACGCGTGCCTAAGTACCGCCGCGTTAATTTTGCTCGCAGGCAGGAATCGCGGATGGGTGTAAATCGGGGCCGCACGATCGAAGAAATTATAAGGCGGTACGGTATCGGTTAAAGCCAGGTTTGCTTCAAAAAATGCTCCTATCGTCCCAATATCTTCCCAATAGCCTTGAAAGATATAAGCCATGACTTTGCGAGAGTTGAGCGCGTCAGGAATGACATGTTTTCCGAAGTCGTCCAGATCATTATTTAGGACGTCGATCAGGACTTTCCGATGAAAGACGTAGATTCCCATCGACCCCTGGTAAAGCTGGGCATCCGGAGGCAGGCCGAGATCCTTTAGCAATGGGCCCGGGATAACTAACTCATCGAGTAACTTCGGGTCCTTCGGCTTCTCTTCGAACCGGAAAATTCGCCGGTTACTGTCGCTGTGCATGATTCCAAAGGCGGAAGCAGCGTTCCGGTCTACCGGGGTGGTGCCGAGGGTGATATCCGCGCCACTATCGACGTGTTGCTGCAAGAGATCACAAAAATCCATCCGATAAAGCTGATCGCCGCTCAGAATCAGGAAGTACTCGAACTCGCCCTCGAGAAAATAGCGGAGGTTTTGCCGGACAGCGTCGGCCGTGCCCTGGTACCAGCGAGAGCCGGCAGGAGTCTGTTGTGCCGCCAATATCTCCACGAAATCGTTGGAAAAATTGTCAAATTTGTAGCTGGCGTGAATGTGCCGGTGGAGCGAGGTGCTATTGAACTGGGTTAGCAGATAGATACGCCGCAAGCCGCAATTCAGACAGTTGCTGATCGGAATATCGACCAGGCGATACTTACCACCAAGGGGGACAGCAGGTTTTGCCCGATCTTTGGTCAGGGGGAAGAGACGGGTACCCGCTCCGCCGCCCATGATAATGGCTAAGGTCTTGTTCTCGAGGGAGGATAAGTCCATGACTTCCTGTAACCCTCGCCTGAAGCTCGGGTATGACAAATGACAAAATAACAAATGAGAAATTTCGGATGCTAAACCGCCGGGCGTCGTTGTAGCCTCGATATTCGTGATTTGTCATCACTGATTGCCGAGCGCCGGGAGAGGCGAGGGAATCTACAGGCGCTTGCCAATAATTTTCATATTTGTCGTTTGTCATCTGTCATTTGTCATGGCCCAGGCGTCAGGCGAGGCCTTGCAAGCAGCCAAAATCTTTGTCAGGATGCGCTTCAGTAATATATGTGTGGTATCATCGGTTATATCGGGCAGGCCGAAGCCACTCCGATACTCATGGATGGTCTGAGACGCCTCGAGTACCGAGGATACGACTCAGCAGGCATCGCTCTGGTTTCGAACGGAGCTATGCAGATCCGGAAGTGTGCCGGTCGGATTGGCAGTCTAGCGCAATTGATTCAAAAAGAACCGCCTCGCGGGTCGGTTGGCCTGGGGCACACGCGGTGGGCGACTCATGGTGCGGTCACTGACGAGAATGCGCATCCCCACGTGGATCAATCAGGCAAACTGGCTCTTATCCACAATGGGGTAATTGAGAATTTCCAGCCTCTGCGTGATCAGTTGCTAACTCAAGGTCATCAGTTCCGGACCGAGACTGATACCGAGGTGCTGACCCACTTAGTTGGACATCTGTTTGACCAGCTCCCTGGTCCGCGTTCCAAGGAGACGCTGTTAGAAGCCCTTCGCCAGGCGCTTAAACAGGTAAACGGCACTTATGGTTTGGCTTTGGTGCACCTGGAGGTTCCGGATGTCGTTCTGGCGGCGCGGCGAGGAAGCCCATTGGTCCTGGGAATTGGGAAAGGCCAGAACTTCATTGTTAGCGACGTCAGCGCCATCGTTGGACACACCCGGGATGTAGTTTATCTGGACGACTACGATCTGGTCACCATTGAGCGCGACCACTTCGATATCGCGTCCCTGGCCGGCACGGACGCCAAGTTTCAGGTTAGTAAAGTGGAGTTCACCAGCGAGGATGCCGATAAAGGCGTTCACCCGCACTACATGCTCAAAGAGATTTTCGAGCAACCGAACGCGATTCGGGATGCGATGCGGGGGCGGCTCTCGCAGGAAGATTCTACCGCCAAGCTGGGCGGACTCAACATGTCATCGCGAGAGCTTCGGGAAGTTGAACGCATCGTGTTAACGGCTTGCGGTTCCGCGTTTCACACGGCCTTGGTAGGTGAGTACCTGCTGGAAAATCTGGCTCATATCCCGACCGAGTGCGAGTTCGCGAGCGAGTTTCGTTACCGGAATATGCCGATGAACAAGGATACATTGGTGTTCGCGATCAGTCAGAGCGGAGAAACCATTGATACCTTGGCAGCTTTGCGCGAGAGCAAACGGAAAGGGCACCGGACACTAGGGATTTGCAACAATGTGGGTAGCACTATCGCCAGAGAAAGCGATGGCGGTGTCTATATGCATGCCGGACCGGAGATCGGGGTAGCCGCCACCAAGTCTTTTACTTCGCAGCTTGTCTGTCTGACCCTGTTAGCCCTTCTCCTCGGGCGGATCCGGCATTTGTCCAGTGCCCAAGGGATCGAGGTCATCCAGGCTTTGGAGAGATTACCGGACCAGGCGCGACAGATCGTGGCTGAGGCTGAGGTGGTTCGTGAGCTGGCAATTAAGTACGCGGATTCGGCCGGGTTTCTTTTCTTTGGCCGGCAGCATAATTACCCGATCGCCTTGGAAGGAGCGTTGAAACTGAAGGAGATCAGTTATCGATTCGCCGAGGGGCATCCCAGCGCGGAGTTAAAACATGGGGTGATAGCGCTGGTGCGACCGGAAGTACCATCCATTCTGATAGCACCGGATGACCCAGTTCTGGAGAAGAACATCAATGCGCTGGAGCAGATTAAAGCTCGGAAAGGCAAAGTGATCGCCGTGGCTACCGAGGGTCGAAAAGAAATTGCCCGACTAGCTGACGACGTCATGTTCATCCCGAAGTGCCCCGATTACATCTCCCCGGTGCTATCGGTGATTCCCCTCCAGCTTTTTGCCTATTATCTCGCAGTCCATCTTGGCTGTGATGTGGATAAACCGCGTAACCTCGCGAAGAGCGTGACGGTGGAGTAGACGGGTACCGGAACTCCCGAACGGTGGGAAGAAATCCCGCGTGCCCACTGGATTACCTGGTCTATATGATGCGTTCGCGCCGGATTTGATCCGGAACCTAACGGCCACGTTCTCTGAAGAATGCCGCAAATCCAACGCATGGTACTTGCGAATTGAGGCAGCAACTCGCCGATGGGTCGCGGCCCAATCCGGCGCGGCTAATCCGTTTCGCGATGTGGCTGCTGCTTGGTGCGCCGAAATTTTCGCCCCACCGTCCATGGGCTCCGATTTATCTCAGAATCGTCACCCGCCATAACGAGGAAGGCCGGACGCCGACACGCCGAACGCTAAAGCCGACACTCCGAATGCTAAAGCCGACACGCCGAACGCACCTACGATCCCAGCGCCAGTTCGTTCAGCAACCTGGCTGTCGGTATTGCGCCGCGGCGGCCTGCGATATAGTCCGCCAGAAAGGTAGCGTCACGAGCGATGCCGGAGAACCTGCCCGAACCCCATGTGTACTGCCAGGGTAACCCGAGGAAATAAATGCCTTGGACCGAAGTAACCCCGCGTTGATGGGATGGATACCCTTTGCCATCGAAGACCGGCACTTCAATCCACTGATAGTCAGTCCGGTAACCAACGCACCAGACAACGCATTGAATGTTTGCGGCTACGTAATCGAGCTCCAGAACCGGATCTTCCGGTTCCCAAACAGGCCGGTAACGCTCTTCCGCCGGCGCTACTATCTGGTTAGCCGCAATATATTGGTCGATGGTGTTCTTGATGCTTTCAGCCACGGCATCAGCCTGGTCGAGATTCTGTTTTAGATCACCGGCAAAGCTAAGGAGTCTACCGCTTATTCCCTGAAGCCGGCCATACAGGCGCAATCCCTCCAAGGCGCGCAACCGTAGGTCGATGTCCCGCCCGCCATCGCGACCGGTAACGTAATGGTTAGCCTTTGCCCTGACACGCTCTTTTAAGGGGTGCTCGTGGATCGGCTTATCGTAGTATCCCATCTCCTCCAACCAGGCGACGACATCTTTGCCCCGGTATCGACGGGCAGTACGGGGTGCTCCCCCCACACAAAGATGCACTCGACGCCGGGCGATGTGTAGATCTTCCGCGATCTGACAGCCCGACTGCCCTGAGCCGACTACCAGCACTTCTCCTTCGGGCAAAGAATCGGGATTCCGATAGGCGCTGGAAAGAATCTGCGTCACATTATCGGCAAATCGCTCCGCCATCCGAGGGATAGCAGGAATCTGATAGCCACCGGTCGCCACAACGACTTCGTCTGCCACAAACTCGCCGATGTCAGTGAGCACCAGAAACTTTCTGGATTCGTCCTGGCTCAGGCGCGAAACCCTGACCCCTTCGTGAATCGGCGGTTCAAAAGACCGGGCGTAGGCTTCCAGGTACGAAACGATCGCCTCTTTGTTCATGAACCCTAAAGGATCGTTCCCGGAATAAGAAAAGCCCGGCAGCTTACATTGCCAGTTGGGTGTTACCAGGCAGAAGGAATCCCAGCGTTTTGATCGCCAGGCTTCCGCCAAACGGTCTTTTTCAAAAATGAGATGACCGATACCGCGTTTTTTGAGGCAATAGCTCATCGAAAGTCCTGCATGCCCGCCACCGATGATAATCACCGGGTAATGTTGGCGATCCTGCGGGCTCTTTGTTCCGTTAAGTTCTGGATTGTTTTCCATCGTTTAGATCCTGATAATGCGGACAACTGAATGCTGCGGATAGCTGTTAGCCCAGCGCTCGATCTGGTCGAGTTCGGCGGCGGCGTTCCCACAGGCAAAACCGAACTTGGCCTGCACGCGCTTGGATGCTTCGGTGAGTGCGATACGACTTCGGCGAAGAAACTCGGGCATCGGGATTTCTTCCCCCGGCACGAAATACCTGCGAACTACGCTGGACGGAGAATAACATTCCTTGGTGATGCCGTCGGGCAATTGAATGGTGAATAGGACGTCGGGCATGGTTAATGAGTTCTCGTTAATGGTTTCGAATCGTCCTCGTTTCCGTCCGCGTTCCCGAAGTGGAGGAGCAACGGAGTGATGGAGTGTCCGCCTCTTCTGATTCGCCTGATGGCGCACCTCAGCCGGCTGCTGACCTCTCCGGACAAGCACATTAAGAGCCTCTTTGATCGGCCATGCCGGGTGCCGCGCGCAGAGGCACTCTGCTTCAACACTCCACTACTTCCATCCCTCCATTACTCCATCACTCCCATCACTCCCATACGCCATCACTCCAGCCCCGCTATCTTCGACGACGATTTCCTGGACGTTTCGAAAGTCGATAGTG
>JAFAVN010000095.1 GCA_019242435.1 Verrucomicrobiota bacterium
GGCGCGAGACAATGCGAAGGAGTGGTGGTCCGATCATTTCGATGATTATGAATCGTGGCTGGCGGCTGGATCCGCAGGCGAGATGGCACGAAAACGAGGACTCGGGCAACTGGGATTTTATCGAAAGGTCGAGGCACATCCCGCCTATGACGCGTTCTGGCAGGGGCAGGCGGTCGACAAGTTATTAGCGAAAGAACCGCTCACGGTCCCGGTGATGCTCGTGCACAGCCTTTGGGATCAAGAAGATATCTATGGTGCAATTCATGTGTTCCAGGCGATCAAACCTAAAGACAAAGATAATAGTAAGGTCTTCCTGGTGATGGGACCTTGGTTTCACCACCAGGAGCGATTAGATGGCAGCGCCATCGATGACATTAAATTCGGCAGCGACACGGCCGAGTATTTCCGAAAAAATCTTGCTCGCCCGTTTTTCGATCATTTTCTTAAGGACGATCAACTGCCTGCGGATATTTCGCCAGTGACCGCTTTTGAAACCGGAACCAATCGCTGGGAACGTCTTTCGGATTGGCCGGGTGCGGACAATGGAGAGCAGCTTGATGCTGCTCGTCTGTATCTTCAACCCGGCGGGAGATTGGGGTTCTCGGCAGCGAGCGCGACGGAACCGGGATTTGAGGAATACATTTCTGATCCTGCTAAACCGGTCCCTTTCTTGCCTCGCCCAATCCATCTGGAAGATGCCGGAGAGCACGACTGGCAAACCTGGCTGCTTCGCGATCAGCGGGAGGCTTCCAGCCGGCCGGACGTACTAACGTTCACATCTGATGTTTTGTCGGCTCCCCTGAAAATAAGTGGTGCTCCCATTGTCAACCTGGTCGCTTCCATTACCGGGACCGACGCGGATTTCGTGGTGAAACTGATCGATGTGTACCCTGACGAAATGGGTCGAGATCCGAAACTCGGCGGCTACCAATTGATGATCTCAGCCGATATTTTTCGTGGCCGCTACTACCAAGGATTTGACTCACCTAAGCCGATTCCGGCCAATGAAAAGGTTCGTTTCCGTTTCGATCTGCCCAACGCAAATCACGTGTTTTCGCCTGGTCACCGCTTGATGGTTCAGGTGCAATCCAGCTGGTTTCCACTTTACGATCGTAACCCGCAGACCTATGTGGAGAACATCTTTTTAGCCAATCCCGCCGATTACCGGAAAGCCACTATCCGGGTATTCGATAGCGGTGAGAATGAAAGTTTTGTTGAGTTACCCATAGTCACCGGACAATGAAGACGCTTTTTCTCTATTCCGCTGCTGTCCTGATCTGGGGTTCGACTTGGTTTGCGATCAAACTGCAGTTGACCGGGGTTCCTCCGCAGGTCTCCCTGGTTTATCGATTCGGCTTGGCGGCGATACTTTTGTTCTTATGGTCTTGGTTTCGCGGGCTGCAGATTCGGTTCACATTTCGGGAGCATCTTCTTCTGGTGCTGGCAGGTCTCACGGTCTTCTCGACCAATTACGTTCTGTTTTACGAAGCGGAACGACACCTGGTATCTGGCAGCGTAGCCATCATCTTTTCATTGTTGGTTGTCTTCAATATTTTCAATACCTGGTTTTTTTTCGGGCAGAAGCCGACCTACCAGGTCATTGCTGCCGCGGCACTGGGCCTCCTAGGGATCACTTTAACATTCTGGCGAGAACTAGCCAGTTTGGGGTCCGACCCTGGAAATATACTGGGAATCGCACTCAGCGTGGTCGCTACGCTTTGCGCTTCCTTTGGCAACATGGTTTTCGCCAGAATGCAGAAGCAAGGTATTCCGGTCGTGTCTGGGAACGCGTTTGGCATGCTTTATGGAACGGTGTTGTTGTTTATCTATGCTTCCATCACCGGTGGCAGGTTCGGCTTTGATTTTTCGGTAAGCTATGTTCTGTCGTTGTTTTATCTTTCGCTATTCGGCTCCGTTATCGCATTTGGCTGCTACCTGGCACTGGTTGGCCGTATCGGCGCAGATCGCGCTGGCTATGCGAGCGTCATGTTCCCGATCGTTGCCCTGCTGATCTCAACCGCGTTTGAAGGTTACCACCCAAATCTGTTAAGCGGTGCCGGAATAATTACGGTGCTCGCGGGCAACGCTCTGGTGCTATTGCAGAAGCAAAGGGCGAAAGGCGCGGCCGTGGCAAAGAGCAACGCCGACAGCCCGGAATTGGGGGCAAAAGGAGAAGCGGCCTAGAATTAGCCGGGTAGCGGCGACTGTCCCGTCGAAGCGTTAACAGGCAAATTCTTGCCCCGTACCGGACCGCAAAGTCAGCTTGACCAAAGCGCGCAGTCGCCGTTTGTAGCCCACCAATCGCTGCGGGAGATTTCTCGTCACCGTCTGGAATATGGAGGGCATAGATATCCGAGTGTAGCGACTGAGTTTTTCGGCAGGGCCCAATTGCCGCCTTCGAAACGCGTAGGATTTCTTGAGATTCTCGTCTTCGTGTGGACAGTCGCCCCCACCTTCGACTCGTCATGGGTTTAACCATCTCCTGAGCAAAGTGGGGGGATACCGTTCCATTCCCTCGGTATGTTTTCTTGCCTTTCATCGCTGGAAATCGTCTACTCCACCTCTGAATAAAACTCCGTCACCCGGCCGGCAGGATTAATTCTGCGCCTGCCTGGTGCCCCCCTTAGAAAGCAATCCCCATGCCGAATAAATTCAGGCTATTAATGCCGATACTTGGCACTATGGCGGCCCTGGCGATGCCAATCGCTGGTTTGGCCGAGGGCGCAAAACCAATCTACTATTGGATTTCACACGGATCTCCGACCGACCCGGTCTGGACTTATTTTCTCCAAGGCGCAGAGCAATGGGGAAAAGATATGGGTGCAGATGTGCGTACTTCGTTTCACAGCGGTGATGTTCCCTCACAGCAGGAGGCGGTCCGCGCGGCTATTTCGGCAAAGGCCCGTGGAATCGTCACCAGTACTCCCGATCCGGGTAGCTTGACTAAGGTCATTGCCGAGGCGCACGCCGCCGGTATACCGGTCGTCATTATGAACACGGAAGATAAGACCAGCGGCCGCGACGCGTACGTCGGAGGTGACAACGTCGCGATCGGTCGCCGATGGGCGCAATACCTGGTGGATCACAATTTCGTGAAGAAGGGTGATTTTGTCTGGATGCCTGTCGAAGTGCCGGGCGCAACTTACCAAGTTCTCGAGACCCAGGGGATCGATAGCGTCTTTAAGCCGCTAGGGATCACTTATGAGATAACTGAAGCCAAGCTCGACCAAGCAGAGATCATTAGCCGGATGTCTGATTATCTCACGGCTAACAAGAGCAAGATCAAGGCTATCATCGGTCTTGGGGACTTGGTAACCGGAAGTATCAAGCGAGTCTTTGATCAGGTAGGAGTAAAGGCAGGCGAGATTCCCGTGGTAGGGTGGGGCAATTCACTCGAAACCGCGCAAGAAGTGCTCGACGGTTACGTGAACGCTGCCATGTGGCAGGATCCGCAAGCCACCAGCTATATGGCGCTATCCCTGGCTTCTATGATTGCTGGCGGTATTCCGCCCGGGTTTGATATCAGCGTTGGAACTCTTTATGAAAAAGACAAAGCGGGGACCTATTTGAAAATTATGCAGGGCGCAAAAGAGCATAAATAAGGGTTTCTGGGATTAAGAGGCGGTTTCCTTATCCTCGCGACGGGGAGTGCAGCAGTTCGGAAAGCCGGTTTGAGACACTGAGGGCATTGAAGAACCCTTTAGAGTTTTCCTGCCCCAATGCACCTGTGGCACGAATCGATACTTCAGGCTTTATTCTGAACTCCGGCACTCCTGAACTCCTACACTCCTCCGTCACGAGGACGATTGTTAACGGTAGATAACACGTGCATACTGAGTTTCACAAAGGTGGCGTTCGGCGCAACAGTATAAGGTTCCTGCAAAGTCTGATTTCCAGGCCGGAGTTTGGTCCATTCGTGCTGTTGGTCCTTGAAATCGTCGTTTTCACCGCCCGTTCTCCGGCCTTCATTTCCCCGGGCAATATCAGCAACCTCTTAGCGTTTACCCCTGAGCTTGGTATGATATCGCTCGGGATGACGCTTCTCATGGTCTCCGGCGAATTCGATCTATCGGTTGGCTCGGTATTCGGGTTCGCCCCCATCGTGATGTGGACGTTTTATAATACTCACACCACTTCGCTGGAGATCGGATTCCTCGTCGCGATGCTAATTTCCGCTGTGATCGGGTTCGTAAACGGCTGGTTCGTTACCAAACTCAAGATTCCCTCATTTCTGGTCACACTCGGCATGCTGCTGGTGGTGCGCGGAACAGCGCTGTATATCACCGATGGATTTCCCCAACGCACTTGGACCTCCGATTCGCTTTTGATGCGAGTGATTGTAGGTGAATTTAGACTAGCGGACCTCAGGATCTACACGTCATTACTTTGGTTCATCTTTTTCGCCATCATCTTGGGGTACGTGCTTGCCGGATCTAAGGCGGGCAATTGGATCCTGGCGTCCGGAGGTAATCCCGAAGCAGCGCGTGCTCGCGGGGTCCGGGTCACTCGAACTAAAATGACTTTGTTTATCCTAACCGCTCTGATTTCCGCTTATGCCGGAATCACAAGCTCGATCCGGGTGTCAGCCGCCAATCCTAATAGCGGTACCGGATATGAACTGGAAGTGATCGCGATGGTGGTGATCGGGGGCACTGCCCTGAGCGGCGGACGCGGCACGATCGTCGGTACGGTACTCGGAGTCCTGATCTTGCGTATGATGCGTAACGGAATCGTCCTGATCGGCGTGCCTGGCCTTGCCTATAACATTTTCATCGGTGGTATCATTCTCGGAATGATGGCTCTCCACTCCTGGCTTGAACGCCGGCACCGCACGGGAACTTGAAATTTATGTCAGACGAGCTCGTGCGCATGGAGCGCATCAATAAGTTTTTCGGCCGGGTCCAGGCTCTCAGTGACGTTACGCTCGCCGTCCGCCGCAAAGAGATTGTCGGTTTGTTGGGAGATAACGGAGCTGGTAAATCGACCTTGATCAAAATCCTATCCGGAGCCCTCCGGGCCGATACTGGGGATATTTACCTCCGCGGAAACAGAGTCGACATACGTAATACCACCGATGCCATGGCCTATGGAATCGAGACCATCTATCAGGATTCAGCTTTGGTCACGGAGTTGTCGATCGCGCGCAATGTGTTCCTTGGCCGTGAACCTGTCAAAAACCCACGGTGGTTGAATCGCCTCGATCAACGCTTAATGAGTGAGGTCGCACGCGAGTCGCTCAGGAAAGCCGGTATTACTAAAGAAATTCCTCCAACGACGCCGATCAGTGCACTTTCCGGCGGCGAGCGTCAAGCTGTGGCCATCGCCCGGGCCATGCACTTCGAGAGTGATCTGATTATCTTGGACGAGCCAACCAATAACCTCGGTGTAGAAGAAACCAAAGGCGTACTTCGCTTCGTTCGAAGTGCCCGCGACTCAGGCCATTCATGTATCTTTATCGCCCACAACATTTATCACGTATTTCAGGTAGTGGATCGGATCATCATTCTCCGGCGTGGTAAAAAGGTCGCCGATGATATCGACCCAAAGCGGACCACAATCGAAGCAGTAGAGGAGTTAATAACCGGGCTGGAGATCAATAAAGGAGTTTAGGAGTGCAGGAGTTCAGAAGAACGAGAACTCGCTCTCCTGCGCTACTGCACTACTGAACTACTCCGGCTCTTCATCGCTGCCACTTTCGGCAGTGGCAACACCATCGGTGTACAGGTCTGTTCATGAAGAACACCCGTTTGCCGGGATCGTGGCTGGGATGCTGAATCTTTTCGCCCTTACCTTTCTAGTAGGACACCCGGAACGAGTACCGGCTGCCTAGGTAGCGGCCTATCCCGCTGGCTCCAATGCGCCCGTCCTGGCAAACAGGGACTAGGACACGGCCTATACGACCTATGCGTCCCATACGACCTATGTGTCCCATACGACCTATGTGTCCAAAATCCTAGCCAGTTCTCAGTCTCGCCACTGCATAGGACGGTAGAATTAACTTTGGATCCGTAAACGCCCTCTCGATAGAGTCCAACGCGGCCAAATCCGTGGTGGCCCGCTCGAACTCCGGCGCCGACAAAATCGAGATTCGCCCATTTAACTTGTCGTCTAAGTCGATCGCTTTCGTTTGATCAGTGAGGTTGGCCACCCATAGTTCCAGGGCGCTGTCGCGCTGAACGGCAATTGCCTGGATTTCATCCGGCGCCGAAATGGTGAGGTTAATAATGGGCTGCCCGCGGAGGCCGGAGAGTCCTTTAATGACGTGATAGACCGGGTAGACTCCGCCATTCTCGTCGAACCAGGGCTGAGGATAATCCGCCTTTGTATAGGCGATTCCGAACTCACCCGTGCCGCTGCCCAGGGTCAGCGCGGCAGCTCCTCCTATGGCGAAACGGGCGGCGAATCCTATCGACCAGGCCGCCGCAAACAAGCCGCGTTGACGAGGATCCATGCCGTTCATCGCTTGGCGGATATTGTTCGGGTTCGGCATCGGAGCTTCACCATAAGGATTCATGCGAAGCCCGATCCCACTGGGTCCGACATGATACGGTTTATCACCGGCGAAAGCGCGAACGCTTTTCGCCATGTAAGGTAGTGACTCCAGGCCTTCCATAGCGGAGCGGTCATCGCCCGCGTGAAAAATGGCTACGGTAGTGAAGGTCACGAAATCAAGAGGGGTTAGGGGAGGTCTCTTCCGATTCAGTTCCGTAAAAAAACTGAACATCCCTCCGCCAATTCACGCGCTTGGAAAAGCTGTCCGTGCTGCCTGATAACATTCTTCCAAGGGAGGACACGGCGGCCACGGACTCCCAGGGAGCGTACATTTCAAGTCGGGCGCGGGCGAAATCATAACCGCTGAAAATGGGTTGCCAAGTTCGTCGACTACAAGCCCGGCTTCCCGGATATCTCTTTCGAAGTGTTCGACGCTCGGAACGACAAATTCCAACCAAACTTCCGCTCCGATAGCCATGCCCAGTGCCGCCATTCGTTTCAGGTCGGTAGAATTATGTCCAAACCGCGGATCGAAATAACATACCAGATGAGAAGGGGCAGCTTCTTTCAGAGTCCTGATATTCTGTTCCATGCCGTTCAAGTCCCTTGGGTGAATTCCGATACCCAATGGCGGCATGTTTCTTCCGTTTACTGATTTATCGAGAATTATTGAGGGCTGCTTAACTGCTGGCTCGATCCGGACGGCCGCCCCCGATACCGTGAGAGTAACGCTCTGCTGAATCGTTTCTCCTTTAGCGATGGTGTAAGGCCACGGCAGAGCCAACGGTCGGACATATGTCTTAAAAGAAGCGTCCGTCCAATTGCGCTGATCTTCCATCTCAAAGGTATCGCCTTCCATCCGGCAAGTGACTTCTAACCTCGGCAAAAAAGCGTGAGTAATTGCTCGCAAGTCTTTCATCGGTTGGATCGGGTCGATCAAGAGAGGGAATGCGGTTTGTTCAATCGAACTGTCCACGTGTTCGATTGTGCAAGCGGCGCCGGCAACGCCTTCGATTGGATGAAGCACCACAAACCCAGTGCGATTGGTCACAAAATCCGAAGTGGCAGTGCCTTTGCCGGAAAAGCTGAGTGAACCGTCTGCTTTGCCAAGAATGACGGCCGAATAACGAAACTCACCGTTCCCAATTGAGGCCTCGTAGGTCACGCGAAAGGAGTCGGGCTCGCTGCCTAAATCTAAATGGGAAATATCCGGCGCGTAGGTGCCCCAGTTCTTGTCTCGCACGATAAAAGAAATGGCTCTGATCATTTCGTGCCCGTGATACCGAATGTGGCGAAGATTACCGGCTTCGAATTCAGCGGTCAGAGGTCCGGCCTGAAGTATTCGAGGCGGCTGAATCTGCTCGTCCGTTCCGTACAAACGAATCAAATCAGAGATTGGTGTTGGCATAAGGAGTGATAGAAGTTGGCGGTAATCGTGGGGCTATATTGACGATGCAGGTGGGTCGCCGGTCCAAGGGTGAGGTGTGTCTCCAATGCTTGCGGCTTACGGGTGGATCCAGCTTGCGCCATTGCTGCAGACAGCTGAGTTAAGAACTTCGCGAAGAAAGCAGGCGTTCAATCAGTACCGCAGTGATGATGACCGCACCGATTGCTGAGCCTTGCCAGAACGGGGACACGTTCAGGAGATTTAACCCGTTTCGGATCATGACCATGATGAGGACGCCAATCAACGTGCCGACGATGGATCCGCGGCCTCCGTACAAACTCGCTCCGCCGATCACCACCGCCGCAATGGCATCGAGCTCCAGGCCGGTACCTGCCAATGGGTCAATCGACATGACTTGAGCCGACGCGAAGGTAATAGCGACTGCCGATAATGCTCCGGAGATAACATAAGGAAGAATGCTGAATGCGAGCACGTTCAGACCGGCTGTGCGAGCCGCTTCACGATTGGAACCGATCGCGTAAATCGTCCGTCCGCCCTTGGTGTAATTAAGATAGGCCCAAGCCAGAGCGTATAATAACAGCAAGGTGACAACGTGGGCGGGAACACCCAAAACGTTCGTGTAAACAATGTTGCCGAAGCTCTCAGGCAGATCGGCAATGGCTGTTGCGCCGGAGAAAATGTAAGCAAGACTTCGGCCAATAGCCATTACCCCCAAGGTCACAACGAAAGCAGGTAGACCAAATCGCGAGATCAAGACACCCGAAAACAAACCCACCGCGCAGCCGGCAAGCACTGCCAGGAAAATTGCGATCGGTATCGGGAAATGTTCCAAGCCGCGTCCAAGGAGTACACCCGTACAACCGGCAACCGAGCCGACGGATAGATCGATACCCCCAATTAGAATGACAAACGTCATCCCGATAGCAACGATCCCGACCACCACCGACTGATCGAGAACATTAAGTAAATTATTGGAGGTGAGAAAATGCGGGGACAGAATGGTCAGAGCAATTCCCAGGAGGAGCGCCAGTCCGAGCATCCTCACCTCCAGCCGCCCGACTAACCCGCCTACAACTGAATGTTCCGCAACGGTGGAGTTCATCGGTTCAATGTGATTCTGTCAGCCGACTGACGAATCTTTCGATCCTATCTCTGATTTCATGTGCCGCGGGCAAAGGATCCTGCGCATCGAGCGTAACGCCGATCCATCCCATATCATGACCCCGGCTACTACGGACGGAAAGCAGGAGTGTCGCCAACCGGTGCTCCTCATCAATCACAAACTTCTCTGACTTTGTGCTCAACGCAGTTGGTATTCGCGTTTCGCTGATCATCGGCGTATCCGCCGTTTGAAAGCCGGGGTCGGCCTGCCGGTTAATGACAGTGGTGTATAAGCAGAATAACCGCTCCTGATCGATCAGCGTCCAGAATGCTGCTCCATTTAGATCGTTGGCAATATCGCGCAAAAAAGCGCTATTCTTCTCCATTGAGGTGCGGGGGGCGGCAAAAAGCGTCAACTTTTCTTCGTTCAATAGCGTGCTTGGCACATCGGCAATCGATACGCCGTCACTGATGACAACAACCCGTTCGCAAATATGCAAGAGTTCTTCGAAATCCGATGAAACCACCACTACTCCGGCGCCGGCGTCAGCGACCTGGCGCAACATTTCATAGATAGAAGTCCGCGTTCCAATGTCGACACCTTTTGTTGGCTCATCCAGGAGAAGCAGAGAAGGCTCCAGCAAAAGCCAGCGCGCCATAATGATCTTTTGCTGCATGCCGCCCGAAAAATTCAGTAAGCTTGTATCCAGACGCTTGGCGGGAAGTCCCAGCTTCTCCATTACTTCGTCAAGCTTCGCTTTTCGCTCGGAATAACCCAAGCCGAACCTCCGGGAAGCAGCTAGATGGCCTAGCAGCAGATTTTCCCGAACCGAAAAATCCGGCACAATTCCTTGGACGCGCCGATCCTCCGCCACAAAACCGATACCAGCCCGGATGGCGTCGGCCGCGCGTCTCGGGTTATAATGTTTTCCGCGCAGGAGAAACTGTCCTTTCTGCCGGGAACGAAGGCCGAATATTGTTTCCACTGTTTCGGAACGTCCCGCGCCTACCAGTCCGCCCAGTCCTAGAATCTGCCCTCGATATACGCGGAAAGAGACATCG
>JAFAVN010000501.1 GCA_019242435.1 Verrucomicrobiota bacterium
AGAGGATAGAAGATAGCAGAAAGCAAATGGCTGATTCGATCGACGCCGCGTATCCCGAAGTAATTTTTCACGAGCCCGACTCTTGGGGACGACCTGCCCTCGACTGGGTAAAGCAGGTTGCGGTCAATAAAAGCGCCATTGAACGCCGGGTCGCGACTTTGGCCGGACGGCGCACGGTAAAAAAGGAATGGCAGGCGGCCTGGTTACTCAAGGCGATCACCTGCATCGATTTGACGACACTCTCCGGCGACGATACCGCCGGCAAAGTCCGTCGCCTCTGCGCGAAGGCCAAGAGTCCGGTGCGCTCGGATCTGCTTGAACGCCTGGGCGTCACCGGGATCACGGTTGGCGCAGTTTGCGTTTATCCGACCATGGTCCGGCACGCAGTGAAAGCTTTGGAAGGGACGTTTATTCCGGTCGCGTCCGTTGCTACCGGTTTTCCGACCGGTCTGATGCCGATCAAACAACGTCTGGACGAAATTCGGTATGCGGTCGATCAAGGTGCCGCCGAAATCGACATGGTGATCACCCGAGAGCTGGTCTTAACCGGGCGATGGGACGAACTGTACGATGAGGTGGCCGCCTGCAAGGAAACCTGCGGTCAAGCACACTTAAAGGTAATTCTCGCTACCGGCGAGCTTGGCACACTGCGCAACGTCGCCCGGGCAAGCATAGTCGCTCAAGTGGCCGGTGCCAATTTCATCAAAACGTCGACTGGGAAAGAAAACCAGAACGCCACTCTGCCGGTCGCTCTCGCGATGGTTCGATGTATCCGGCGTTACCTGGAAATGACAGGCCGTAAAGTCGGCCTCAAGCCGGCCGGAGGTATTCGCACGGCAAAAGACGCTTTGGCCTGGCAAATCCTGATGAAAGAAGAGCTCGGCCGCGAATGGCTCGAACCTTCTTTGTTCCGATTCGGCGCTTCAGGCTTATTAACGGATATCGAACGGCAACTGGAACATTTCGTAACCGGCGCTTACTCCGCCAGCTACCGACACCCGAGCGCCTAACCCACAAAGAAAAAAAACTCACGCAAGACGCAAAGGCGCAAAGATAGGAGAGATACTTAACCCGACTACTTGACTTAGCGCGCCGCGATTGTTGCACGTCGGAGTTGTTCCGAACCGGGCGCGATCCGGTCTGGTTAATTATCCGTCGCTGTCTGCAACCGCTTTATAAGCCTAGGAATCATTTTCAGCCGGCTCGCGGCTTTTCTTTTCTTTGCGTCTTTGCATGAGTTTTTTTCCGCCTTTAAAACATGCCGACGGTTAAAGAGATTTTCGAATCAATGGAATACGGTCCCGCGCCTGAGAGCTCGGAGTTTGTGGACGCCTGGCTAGACAAGCACGGACGCCAGTTTTCGCATTTTATTAACGGCTCATTCCTCGGCCGTGCAGAGGCAGATCGGGTGGACGTCATCAATCCAGCTGATGGCAAAAGGATCGCCTCTATTCGCCAGGGAGAGAAAGCCGACGTCGATTCTGCTGTTTCCGCGGCGCGGGAGGCGTTCGCCGGCTGGAAAAACCTGTCGGGACACCAACGCGCGCGTTACTTGTACGCGATCGCCCGCCAGATCCAGAAACAATCGCGGCTCTTCGCCGTTCTGGAGTCAATCGACAACGGGAAACCAATTCGGGAAACCCGGGATATCGATATTCCTTTGGTCGCGCGGCATTTCTATCATCATGCTGGCTGGGCTCAATTGCGCAACGAGGTGTTCGATCAATACGAACCGCTGGGTGTCTGCGGACAGATTATCCCCTGGAATTTCCCGCTGTTAATGCTCGCTTGGAAAATTGCGCCTGCGCTGGCTGCCGGTAACACCGTCGTTCTGAAACCGGCGGAGTTCACCCCGTTAACCTCTCTGTTATTTGCAGAAATTACTCAGCAAATCGGGTTGCCGCCCGGCGTGTTTAACCTGGTCACTGGGGACCACCAAACCGGTGCGGTATTAGTTGAACATCCAGGGGTCGATAAGATCGCGTTTACCGGCTCGACTGAAGTTGGCCGGACCATTCGGCAACAAACCGCCGGATCAGGTAAAAAGCTTACACTGGAGCTCGGCGGTAAATCGCCATTTGTCGTATTCGATGACGCGGACCTGGACAGTGTGGTCGAAGGCGTTGTCGACGCTATCTGGTTCAACCAGGGTCAGGTCTGTTGTGCCGGAAGCCGGATGCTGGTCCAAGAAAGCATCGCTGAAGAGATATTTCGGAAATTGAAGGTGCGGATGGAAACGCTCCGAATCGGCAATCCGCTCGACAAGACGATCGATATCGGCGCGATCGTTGCGCCGGTCCAATTCCAAAAAATTCATTCTCTGGTCCAACAAGGTATCGCTGAAGGCGCTCATTGTTGGCAGCCGAGTTGGGCTGTGCCCGCCGAAGGCTTGTTTTATCCGCCAACGCTGTTCACCGAGGTGGAACCTGCCGGTACATTGGCGCAAGTCGAAATCTTTGGACCGGTCCTGGTCGGGATGACCTTCCGAACCCCCAACGAGGCAATCGAACTGGCCAACAATACGGCGTATGGCCTCGCAGCCTCGGTTTGGACTGAGAACGTCAACTTGGCGCTTGATATTGCGCCCCGGCTCAAAGCCGGTGCGGTCTGGATTAACTGCACGAATGTTTTCGATGCGGCCTCCGGCTTTGGTGGTTACAAGGAAAGCGGTTTCGGCAGAGAAGGCGGCGCTGAAGGGATGTTCGAATATCTTCAGCCAAACTTTGAGCAGCAATTGCCCATAGCCGAAGATGCCGAATTCGCACCGACGGCGGAACCGATGCCGGGCTATGCCGCGGATGGCCAGACCTCCGGTATCGACCGAACACCCAAACTTTACATTGGCGGTAAACAAGTCCGTCCCGAGAGCGGATACAGTTACGCGATAACCAATCCGGCCAATCAACTGGTTGGTGAAGCAGGGCTGGGCAACCGCAAAGATGTTCGGAACGCCGTTGAGGCGGCAGTAAAAGCAGGCAATTGGGGGCGTTCCACGGCACATCTACGCGCCCAAATTCTCTATTACGTGGCGGACTCAGTGTCCGCTCCCATGAGTTTCGCGAGCGTTTGGCTCTGGCCGCCGGCGCATCGCCCGAAGTCGCGGAACAGGAAGTATCAGTATCCATCGAACGAATCTTTTACTACGCGGCTTGGGCCGACAAATATGACGGCCGAGTCCATCAAACTCCGTTCCGCAATGTCACACTGGCGATGCCTGAACCGTGGGGGGTACTAGGAATCGTTTGCCCGGAGACACATCCGCTTCTTGGATTTCTGTCATTGGTTTTGCCGGCGGTCGCCCTCGGCAACACCGTGGTTGCGATCCCCTCTGCCCGAACACCGTTGCTGGCGACTGATCTATACCAGGTCTTCGATACCAGCGATCTCCCAGGCGGCGTGGTCAATATTGTTTCGGGTGGCCGCGTGGAGTTGACCAAGACTTTGGCCCAGCACCTTGAGGTCGCTGCCCTCTGGTACTTCGGCAGCGCCAAAGGCAGCGAGATGGTGGAGAAAGAATCAGCCGGCAACCTCAAAGCCACCTGGGTCAATTACGGCAAAGCCCGCGATTGGCTTAACCCCGCCCAGGCTCAAGGCGAAGAATTCCTTCGCCACGCTACGCAGATCAAAAATATCTGGATCCCCTACGGGGAGTGAAGGCGTGTGGGTGTGCGGGCGGGTCGGCGAGTGAGCACAAGGAGCTTTTGGCAACTAGATGCCGGTCAAGAATAGGTCCGATACGTCAAATAGGATTTGTGGACCAAATAAGTCCTTCAAGGTCATGGCGTCTGAACTTACCTAGGGGCCCCATATGCCATACGCCCACACGCCGACACGCCGATACGCCCATACGCAGTCGCGCCCATGCGCCGATACGCAGTTGCGCTGCCGCGTCGCTGCGCAACAATGAAAACAGATAACTGTGAATCCAAAATCTTCCCCTGTCTCCGTTACCGAACATTACCAAAATCTTCTTGCCGATCGGTATGGCTGGATGTTCGGCTCGTTCGAGGAGCGAATCGCTGAACAAGAAGCGCTTTTCAAGAGATTGAGTCTGCACCATGGACCGAAAGGTGCAGCGCTCGATCTCGGTTGCGGTTCCGGATTTCAATCCATCGCACTCGCTAGACTCGGCTTCAGCGTCGCTGCCGTCGATCTGAGCGAGCGCCTCTTGAAAGAACTAGCCGACCACCGCGGAACGCTGCCGATCGAGACCCTCCAAGCCGACCTAAGAGACTTTGCCGCTTTTAGCGATAATTCGTTTCAACTCGTAGTCTGCATGGGTGACACTCTCACTCATCTGCCTGCCAGGTCCGACGTCCCGCCGTTGTTCCAGCAAATCAGGCGCGTTTTGAAACCGGGAGGTAAAGTAGTCATGAGCTTTCGAGATCTTGGCCAGGAGTTGAAAGGCACAGATCGTTTTATCCCGGTGAAATCCGATCCCGACCGGATCATGACGTGCGTACTCGATTACGAGTCCGAGACTGTGGTGGTAACCGATCTCTTCTACGAGCGCACCCACTCAGGCTGGGCGTTCCATAAAAGCTCCTATCGCAAAACTCGCCTCGCCCCAAGCTGGGTGGCCGAGCAACTCCGTGCCGCAGGCCTGCAGGTCTCGTTTCGCGACGTCATCGCCGGCCTGCAGATCTTGGCGGCCTTAAAGCCCGGCGATGAGTGATTGGTGATCCGTGATTGGTACCTGAAAAGTAGTGCCTGTTGGTTCCCAGCAAGCGGGAAGTCTGGATCGAGCCGTACCGCAAGTCACCGCAGGTTGGTTGGTCACAACTACGTGCCCCCTACACAATCCACCCGTCCCTCAGCCGTACAATTCGTTTTCCGTACGACGCATTCTCCTCCGAATGGGTCACCTGCACAATTGTCGTCCCTTCGTCATTGAGCCGTCTGAACAGATGCATAATCTCGCGTGCCTGATCCGAGTGCAGGTTACCGGTTGGTTCGTCCGCGAGAATCAATTCAGGCCGGGCCACAATTGCGCGGACGAGGGCCACTAACTGTTGTTGGCCGCCGGACAACTGGCTGGGGAATAGATCTTTTTTTCCTACTATATTAAACCGATCTAATGCGTCACAAACAATCGATGCTCGCTCCGATGGCGGTACATCCCGATAAGAGAGCGGCAACTCGATGTTTTCATATACGGTTAAATCATCCAACAAATGGTACGACTGAAACACAAAGCCGGTATGCTTCTTCCGCAGGCTCACCCGTTCTTTCTGCTTTAATTGATGAACTGGTTGGTCGAACAAATAATATTCGCCTTCCCACTCCGCATCATGCAAACCGAGGATATGCAACAACGTGGATTTACCTGCGCCCGATGGTCCCATCACCGACACAAAATCTGCGGGTTCAACCGTCAGATGAATCCGTCGTAACACATAGTAGGATCCGTTCTTCAATTTGTAACTTTTCTCAACGTTCTTAAGCGCAATCATGGGACTGGCTACCGTTCGGTTAAATGAGGTTCCATCCTCGTGAAATCTGTGGGCAGCTTATATGCCAGTCGCTCGATCGCGAGGACGCGATCCCCTCGGTATAAGGGACCGTCCTCACGGAATAAAGGTCCCAGGCAGCATCGTCTCCGCCACTTTACCGTTGATCAACGTCACCCGATAGCCGAATGCATCTGGTCTCGAACAGACTACCTTAACCAGCTGTCTACCGATAAAATGCAGGCCGACTCCGTTATCGATTCCGTATCCTTCATTTACTTTGTCCGCCGCCAGACATCGTGAAACGTCTCGCGCCGACCCGGTTCATCGTAGTGCGGAGAAGCCGTGCCGGGTAGAAGACCAAGACACTTAAGCGGATGCAATTCTCCTGCCATAACCGAATCGCTGACTGCCTGCTCAAACCAGCAAATTGCACCTCCGCGGTGCCGAATTATTCATTCGCGGAGAGCGGCTATTGGATCAATGCGAAT
>JAFAVN010000510.1 GCA_019242435.1 Verrucomicrobiota bacterium
AAGTTCTGCGTGCTCTCGCTGAGGTGGGGAGGGTCCACGCTCGCAAAACATGTGTGTTTGCCAGGCTTGGCGGCGATGAGTTTGCGGCGTTGCTGCCAGGAAAGGATCTGGAACACGCATGCTCCATGGCCGAGAATCTGAGAACAGCGATTGAGCAGCAGAATTTTGTATATAAATGGCCTAAAGATCAGGCAATTCCCTTCACGGTCACTATCGGCGTAGCAGAGCGGGCACCCGGCGAGGCTGACGTAACGGATGTCCTCAAACGCGCAGATCAAGCTCTCTATAAGGCGAAGGAGGGCGGTAAGAATCGCGTCGTATGCGGCTAAGCTCAATCGCTCTTTTAGAATAATAGGAGTATTCCGTATCGTCCGGCCAAGCTCCAGACTTTCAATTCCGAACTGTCCCATCTCTTCCGAATGAAAGCGCTGATCGTAGTGGACGCCCCTGAGGCCAGCTCGATCCTAACGCAACTTCTGAAGAAGCGCGGGTACGATGTCACCGCCTGCACAACCGCGGCAGAGGCAAAGGAGCTTTTTTCGCAGACCACCTTTCCACTGGTGCTGTTGGACCTTGATTCGCGGGCTACAGACGGATTTTCGCTCTGCCGATGGATTCGAAGTCGGCCGGCCGGGGACCAGCCGTTGATCATGGCCGGTACCGCCAGCGGTCAGGCCCCTTACTTGCGAATGATTCTCGAAGCCGGAGCCGACGATTACATCCTGAAGCCATACGAGGAAGAGCTAGTGGACATCCGCTTGATCATCGCCAGCCGGCTCCTGAAAAACCGGGAGATCTATAGGAGTCTGCAAGCAGACTTACTGCGGGAACAAGAACACCTGGACTATTTGGCGGCTCATGATCCCCTGACGCGGCTCCTAAATGGGGCGGCTTTCATGGAACTGCTCCAGAACGCAGTCCGAGCGGCTTACCAGGGGGCGCCCGGCGCACTTCTCTATATTGATCTAGATAGTTTTAAGTTAATCAGTGATTCTTTAGGGCATAGCGTCGGCGACACTGTCCTCGCCCAAGTGGCTAACCTTTTGCGACTTTGTCTCCGCTATCAGGACGTGCCGGCGCGACTCGAGAGCGACGAATTTGTAGCTTTGCTCGAGCAAATCCGCTTGTCGGAAGCCAGAATGATTGCGGAACGGATCCGCTCAAAGCTTGAGCAACTCCGCTTTTCAAACGCGGGGACAGAATTCGCCGTGGCTTCTACCATCGGCCTGGCAACCATTGACGGAACGGTACCCGCGGAAACGGTGATGGCTCGTGCCGACGCTGCCTGCTACGCCGCAAAAGCCCGCGGCAAGAATCGAGTTGCGACCTATGATCGCAATGACGAGATAATGGCAAAGTTCAGCGACCATGCACCCCGGGCGGCGGAGATTAGAGAGGCTATCCGCAGCGACAGTTTCGTAATCTTGTTTCAACCGATTGTCGACGTGCAGACGGCGCTCCCGGTTGCTTACGAAGCGTTAATACGTCTTCCGAAAAATGGGAAGCTACTTTCGCCCAGCGTCTTCGTGCCTGCAGCAGAGCATTATAACCTGATGCCCGAAATCGATCGTCAGGTTATAACCAAGGCATTGAAGCAATTGGTCAATAACAACAAGTTGCGCCTCGCTATCAACCTTTCCGGCCAGTCATTCGGAGACTCGTCTTTATCGGATTTTGTCCAGTCCTCTTTCCGAACTGCCGGCGTGGAACCTGCGCGGGTGACGTTCGAAATTACAGAGACCGCAGTGATCTCGAATTTGGTCGCCGCCAGCAAAATGATGCGGCGACTGCGGGAGAGGGGTTTTCGCTTCGCCCTGGATGACTTCGGTGCCGGCTTTTCCTCATTCGCTTACTTGAAGAACCTTGCCGCCGACTACCTCAAGATCGACGGGAACTTCGTCCGTGACGCAGAGACTGGTCGGTCTGATTGGATTTTTGTCGAGATAATCAACGAGGTAGCCCATCGGCTCAAGATGAAGAGTGTGGCAGAATTTGTGGAGCAGGAGGCCACACTGGCGAAGCTCCGGGCGATGGGAGTTGACTTTGCCCAGGGTTATCTCTTCGGCGCGCCCGTCCCTCCGCCTTGAGTGCGATCGGCATCGGTCTAGACATCACGGAACTTGGTGTTGGGCCACAATTTTGGCGGCGTCGGCACAGCTTAGCTCCGGAAATCATCTTAGATCCATCTCCCTCGAAAGAGGGATGTTACAAGCCGGTAATACATTCGATATTATTAAAGGCTGGCGGCTGGTGGCGATAACCGCGTCCGGATGTCAGGAGCGCCATCACTCAAATTGACACGGAGGTTGAGAAAACGAATGGGCCAGCCAAAACCGAGATAGATGGAAGAAACTGACAAACGAAAAGTAAAGATCCGTATCATGCTGGCGGACGACCATTTGATCGTTCGCGAAGGCTTGGTGACAGTGCTGGGCGAAGAACCGGATTTTGAGTTTGTGGGGTTCGCCGAAGATGGGGAACAGGCGTGCGAAGAATACGCCAGGTTGCGGCCGGACGTTTTACTACTTGACCTGCGCATGCCGAAGCGGGACGGACTGCAAGTTGCACGTGAACTCGTGAGTAAATTCCAGGCGAGAGTGATCATCCTCACCACGTTTGACAATGAGGAAGACCTCAAACAGAGCCTGAAAGCGGGCGCAAAAGGTTACCTGCTTAAGGAAGCGGAGAAAGAGGAGATCGCAGATGCGATCCGTACCGTATCGCAGGGTGCGAGCTACTTACCGGCGAAACTAGGCGGAAAACTAGCGACTTTTGCTTTTCGATCTGAGCTGACAGAGCGGGAACTGGATGTGTTACGCCTGATGTGTGAAGGAAAATCGAACAAAGAGATCGGCTCGAAACTCTTCATTACGGAGGGAACGGTCAAGACCCACGTTAAGAGTATCTTTTATAAACTGGATGTGATCAGTCGATCAGAGGCGGTATCGACGGCCATACGAAAGGGTCTGGTGCGCGGTCATGATTGATCAAGATGAGGCGACCGAGCTTGCCACAGCTAATGATGCTTTAAGACGGTCCCTGGCCAGCCTGACCAATGCCGAAGATTTGTGGTCGTTTGTGATTGGCACGCTAACGGAATCGGCCCAGGCTATCGCAGCCTCATCAGCCGCCATTTTTCTGTTCGATGAGCGCTCGAGTCATTTGCGAACAGCAATCGTGTTGGAGGATGGTCGCCCGGTTGATTTTTTCAAAGAAGATCGATTTACCGAGTTGCGCGAACCATTTGAAGTGGGGCATTCGATCGTCTGGCAGGAGTTGGTAACCAGCAAAAACTATCAATGGCGTGATTTGACCGACGATTCTAAGCTCTCTTTTAAATGGCTCATTCCCTGGTATCGGCGCTTGGGTTTGACGGGAGGGCTGGCGGTGCCCTTGATTTTTAATGCGCGGCCGATTGGTCTTGCTGTATATGGTTGTCGGAACTCCGAACCTCCTCCTCGCAGCCGGCTTGAATTGCTCAAGAATCTGATTCATGAGGCGGCTGTGGCCATTCAGGTATTGAGGATCAATCACCGGGCTCGGGATGCCGAGATCGCGCACAAGGAGGTGAGGGCGGCCGGAGAAGTACACGAAAGCGTGGCGCAATCCTTGGCTGCTATCTCCATGCATTTGGCCGGGGCACAGTCTTGTCTGGAGTCAAACCCGGCAAAAGCTTCCAGGGCAATTGGTAAGGCCCGGGAGTTGGCGAGACTCGGGATTGAACTTGTTCGGCGCACGACCCTGGTACTCCGGGCTGCCCCCTCAGGCGAAAATGGAACATCGCAAAGGCTAGTCGATTTCATTCGTGACGCCGGCAGAGAAAGTGGTTTAGTTTGCGATTTTCGGGAAATTGGCCAAGTCCCGCAAACTATAGGAGCAGAGACCGAAAAGGGATTGTTGCAAATATCGCGAGAGGCGGTCAACAACGCCTTGCAGCACGGCAGGCCTCAGAGGTTGGAAGCAGTTCTGACTTGGTATGCCGATCGGGTGAAACTTGAGATTGCGGATGACGGCGTCGGCTTTGACCTGAACACTTCTGAACAGCATGGTGAAGGGTACGGCATTAAAGGAATGCGGGAATGTGCCGCCATCCGCGGCGGCACATTGGATATTGTTAGTCGCAGCGGACACGGCACTCGCGTCTCTGTGACTCTTCCAATTTTAAACGTTTAGCCTCAATTTCTCACAGCTTGCCCCGGCAGAATGGCTTTAAACCATCTCCAGAATTGAGGGGGGCTCGGGACCGTTACCTGAATCGTTGTCCCGCGGTTAGCGCTACTATCAATTTGAATCTGGCCGCCGAGTTGTCGGACTCGTTCCTGAACACCTAACAAACCGAGGCCTCCACCCATCCAGGTATCGTCGGGGGCCGATTTGCGATAAGCAGAGTGGTAATCAAACCCAATTCCATCATCGCAAAGCCGAAGCTGAATTTCACTTGGCGAGTAGCAGAGCTCAATCTCGAACCGCTTTGCCTGGGCGTATTTCAATGTGTTAGCAAGTGATTCCTGGGTAATTCTCAGCAGAGCTTCTTCCCACCTGCGGCTGGTGGAATAAGGAGCTCCCGAAACTTTGAGTTCCGTCCGCAGACCGGAACCGTTGGCGGCTTCGTGCACGGCTTTTTGCAGCGCGGCTGCCAGGCAACAATCAGAGTCAAATACCTCCGATCGCAATGCGCGCACGGCGCGACGGGTATCCCGGAGATTTTCCCGAGCGATGTTGGACGCTTGATCTAAATTCGCAAACAATGCGTCGAAGCGTCTTTTTTTAAGGATATTCTTCGCTCTCTCTATCTGCCATATAAGAGCAACCATCCCCCTGGCTGCCGTATCGTGTAATTCCCGGGACATTCTGGTACGCTCGTCAAGGATTTGTCGAAGCCGCCACTTCCAGAGTAACCAAACAGCAGCCATCGCCGCGCCTGCGCAAAGCGCATAAAACCAGAGTGTCTGGTAAAAATGATGGCGCACTTTGAGCAAAAACGTAGCGGCATTGCTTTCCGAAAGCCAGACTCCATCATTATTGCAAGCGACGACTTTGAACCGGTAGGTTCGTGGCGCCAGATTTGTGTAGTAGGCCTCTCGCCTGCCGCCGGCATCGATCCAATCTCTGTCGAAACCTTCCAGCTTATATCTAAATCGTACTTTTTCCGGTGCGGAGAAGCTCAAGCCGGCATAGTCGATTTCCAAAGAGTGAGTCCCCGGGCCCAATATCACTCTCTGCCCACCCGGCCGGAGTGGGTGCTCCTCGGTTAAGTCAACAATCAATTTTTCAATTTGAACCGGCGGCGGCAACGCATTGAACCTGAGATGATTTGGGTCTATCACGGCCAGTCCCGCTGTGGTGGCGAACCAGAGCTTGCCGTCAGATGAACGGCAACCGGCAGGAAACCCTTGTGTACATTCAGGAGATCTCATGCCGTCCGCCTTCCCGAACGAATGGCATCGGACAGAAGCATCTCGCCCGTCAAAGAACTCGTTCAACTCATGCTTTGAAACAAAGAAAATACCACGGGACCCGCTTGACCACAGATTATCGTGATCGTCTTCCAGCAGACAATCGAACTCGGGTCCAAGTATCCGCTGATCTGGCCGGTAAATTCTCGATGCCCATCGCCCGTCCTTGTATCGGTAAAGACCATCGTCGGTACCGGCCCACATTGCTCCAGCCGCGTCGGCATAAAAACATAAAACGCTGTTAGGAAGCCTCTGGGGGGTTTCGCCTAACATTGGTTTGACAGCCGATTTCTGCAGCAGATCGACGGCTTCCGCCTCGCCGATCCAGATCTTCTGATCGTGATCCATTGCCAGGGCGTATACTGCCCGATCTCGCATTCCATCCGCCGGAGTATAGGTTTTCAGGGCTATTCCGTTTCGAAAGTGGGAAAGACCCGCCCCGATAGTACCGACCCACAGATCTCCTGCCGGACCGCTGCACATTCCGGTTGCCCAAGCCAGACCACCTTGCTCGGTGACGTTCAGATTCGCGATGGTTTCATCCTGGCCGCCGGCCAATCTGTGCAGCGTGGCATTCCGGAGACCAAACCAAAGGACGCCTCTTGAATCTTCGTGAAGAGAAGTAACCTCTCCTCGTGTACCGCTCTGAACAGTTTCGATTCTTCCATTATTCAAAGAGGCCAGCCCATTCAATGTGCCTATCCAGATTCGATTCCCCCGCCCGGGAGTCACAGCGGTGATCTGATCATTCGGCAGCCCTTCGTTAGTTGTGTAGACGGTAAACTGCACGTCTGACAGCCGTTCCAGTCCGGCACTGGTAGCTAACCAAATGTTGCCTTCGCGGTCTTCGTAAACAGACTGGATATCCGGAAGCGGGCAACCGTCTTCCTGGGGAAGCGAACTAATGCTGCCGGTGCCGGGATTGATTCGCCACAGACCGCCACCCGGGCCGGAAGCCCAGAGCATCCCATGCGAATCGGTCATCAGCGATTGGATAGAATGACGGCCGAGTTCACCGCTAGCCGCCTCAAAACAACCATGATCGTTTAATCTGGCCAAACCGTTTCCGGTGCCGGCCCAGACGCACTCTTCTCGATCCGTCGTTATACCATAGACTTGATTTCCTGGTAAGCCGTCTCTGTCCGTGAATTTCTTAATATCACCCGACGTCTTATCAATTTCATAGGCTCCCAACGCCGTGCCAATCCAGAAGGCGCGCGCCGTCTCGCACATCGAGTAAATGTAGTGCTGCGACAACTCGAGCGATCCAGGATAGCAACTGAACTGACCGTTCTTCAGCCGGAACAAACCATGGCTATCGGTCCCGATCCAGAGTGTGCACTCATGATCCAGGAAGAGGGCAGTAAGATAGTCGTTGGGAAGACCGTCCTTACTGTCAAACCGTTGAAACTCGCCAATGGCCGACCGGCGATAGAGCGACCTGTAAGAACCAATCCAAAGTTCGCCTGCCCGGCCTGGAACCAGACCAAAAACCTTTCCCGGCGGCTCTATCTTGGTCCCGAGTTCTTGGCCGGTCGCAAAGTTCTTTCCATCGAATCGAATGAGGCCATGATCAAAGGCAAGCCAGATAAAACCGTCCTTCGTCTGGGCGATATTCGACGTGTAATTTTCAGGGAGGCCTTGATCCTCGTCCCAACGAGCCAGTCTGAATTGTCCAAGGGATGCGTGCGGATCCAGAGCAAAACCGCTGGTCGTCAATAAGAGTACGACGGCTGCGATTACCGGCATTCGCCCGACGTCATCGGGCCGGATAGCTCTCTGCTGAGTAGTCGCCATTCGAACGAATTGAAACGAAGCGATGATTTCTGCGATGTCGATTCACTGAAGTTCTTGCTTAAATCTTTTAACCTCTACTACGGGGGTAATACAACCCCCTCAAACGAGGGAGGGGGTATTAGTTCACCTCTACTACCTGTTTGACTCCTTTCGAGGCAATCGATTTCCTGGCTTTCGCCGGTCTGGACTAAACAAACCGGCACGGTGAGCTTTCGCCATGGAAGAACCAAATAGTTTCCCTATCAGTTCTAAGGCAATTGCAAGCCGTCACACCGATACCGGAAAAACGGCCTTTGTTCTATACCCACCGCTGGAAATCATCCTTTGGGTTATCAGCTTGGTTACCGTATGCATCGGGGCGTATCTCGCGTTTCTGGGACCCTACTAGTTCTAAAGAACTAAAAACGCGTACCTCTCTTACCAGATGATCTGTCTCTCGTTTCGCTCAGAGGACATCTTATCTTAAGCGATGCGGTAATGCCAAAGATAGCAGCCGATTTTCTGGATATAGCGAAATTAAACCTGCGGGACACGGGACTGACAACTCTCGACGATCGGAACCAGCCGCGGGCAGTCACACTAGCAAAACATATGAAAACCGCCTTACGCTTCATCAGTACACTCGCATTTTCAGCTTACGTTTATGGAGAGCTAGCGGCTCACGTTTATCCGTTCGTTTTGTTGCCACAGGTCGGCGTACATCTAAGGGTAATCGCTCTAACCCTGTTCGCATTTATACACGCGGGGGCCAGTTTTGGCTGGAAGGTTGGCAGTCTCATGTTCCTGACAACGGCGTTCGTAACGTGGTCGTTCGAACAAGTTGGCGTGGCGACCGGCGCTATCTACGGCCACTACCATTATTCGGATATGTTAGGTCCGAAGCTTGGTGCGATTCCCATACTAATCCCCCTGGCCTGGTTCATGATGATTTATCCATCCTATCTAGTGACGAATCTGGTTTTCGACGGCCGGATGTTTCCCGAGAGTACAGACGTCAGGCAAATACTAATCCGCGCCCTCCTGGCGGCCATGGTTATGACCGCCTGGGACGCGGTAATTGATCCGGCAATGTCGCATGCGGGCTTTTGGGTATGGGAACACGGCGGTTCCTACTTCGGCGTGCCCAGGCATAATTTTGCGGGGTGGTTGGCGACGACGTTTGTGGTATACTTGGTCTTCGGGTTTCTGCACCGCTGGCTCAAGCCATTTGTCAATCAAAGGCGCGATTGCTTCGGCCTTCTTCCGATTCTGGCGTATGCAGCCGTCGCTCTTGTGCAGGTCGCTAATCAAAATGTTACCCCGACCTCGATCGTCGCCCTCTTCGCCATGGGCTTTCCGGTTTTACTGGCCCTCGCCCGCTGGTCTCAGATTTCGGCGAAATCTATTCCCAAAGAGGTAGAGCGGGTTCCGACTTCTTTGAGACGGTATCTATCCCATTGGGGACAGGCAATCTCCCTTCTTAGGCAGAGTAGTATTCATGAAGGTCGTAAGCGATTTTTTTCCCGTAGCCCACGAGCCGCCAAAACGACGCTATGTTAAAAAGACTCATTTCGATACTGGATTGGTTATGCGAAAAACTCGAGGACTTGATTCGCGATTTCGCAACGAACTATGCCCGTGAGTTACTATCCGCGCACGGTTTGATCGACGTCGAAATCGATCATATACGGAGCAAACTTGGAGCTGACGAGGGGCACGAACCGAGTCAAAAGGAATCACGAACGCCCGAACGATGAAGCTCTATCGAGAAAACTACTAATATGGAACCTGTATTTACTTTAACTTGCTACTTACAACTCCGACAGCAGTTCCGAGCGTCCATCAGCGACTCGCTGCCGGAACAAGATAAAAACGGGGCGGTTAAGAACGCGGCCTTTTTGAAGCCCGCAGCGGAAGCTCCAAGCGCTACTTTCCGGTTAAATACGAACAATAGAGAGCTGGTTAGCCTGGAGAATGCCTTTCTAGCGATTACCGGCGAACTAAACTTCAATTTACCGGAACCTTCACGCATCGATCGAATCAAGGCCGGCTTTATTGAAGCTACCATGGGTCTGCTTCTGTTCGTCGGTTTACTACTGACAGAAAACTTGTAACAGCATGGCCTGATCTTACCACGGGTGAACTTAATCTGTTGGCACACATAGTCACGCGAACACTTTAGAAAACGAAAAATTCACATGGCGCAAACACAACTTACCTTAACATTTCCGAACCCAGCGATGGAAAGTCTCGACGGCCCGATAGCGCTGCCGCAAGCTTGGACTAACAAAACGACGCGTGAAACGATGGAACGGCCGTTTAGTAAATTCCCGAATCCGACAAATGAGCCGACCGAATGTTATTTGTACGAAGCACTAACCGAAGCTGCCAAAGAGACGCACATCGATTGGCCACATGCCTTCGACTGGAAGCGGACCCGGAACCTGACTATTACAGTCGTTCTCGGATCCCTGCTGTTCGCAACGCTCGTCGGTTTTGCCATTGCCTGCTGGGAGATTCTGGGGTATGTTGGGGCCGTTGCTTTGTCCCTTATGGGGTATTTAGGCTGACTGAGAGCGTCTGTCGCTCATTTCATTTCTGAACAGAGACAAAACCGTGAAACGGACACTAATATCCTCAGCTACCGCGGCCGTACTGTTTACTGCGGTCACCGTAATCAGCAATTCCCCCATGAAAGGGGACGATAAGGACAGAAAACGTGATGAACTCGAGCGTGAAGTTGAGATCGGTTTTAGAATTTCCCCGGTCAAGCTCAATTTGAAAGACAAAGATCCCGAGCGCGTCGGTTTAGGCAGCTATATCGTTAATGCCCAGGGTGGATGTAACGATTGCCATACCTGTCCTTCGTACGCGCCCAAACATAATCCATTTCCTCCACCGTTTGGTGTCTCAGGCGATGGACAGATTAACAGTGAGAACTACCTGGCCGGCGGGATCGCCTTCGGCCCTCCCCCGCCGGTTGGGGTTGTATCTGCCAACCTGACGCCGGACTCTACCGGAAAACCGGGGGGACTTACCCTGGAACAATTCGAGATTGCGTT
>JAFAVN010000620.1 GCA_019242435.1 Verrucomicrobiota bacterium
GACTGGTGGGACGGCATCAGTTCAGACCGCTCTTTGAACAGCGGGCGTGTCACGTTATTCAACCGGACCTCTGCCATTGTGGCGGTATTTTTGAAGCAAAAAAAATTGCGGCTATGGCTGAGACCTACCAGATGGGGGTGGCGCCGCATAACCCGCTAGGTCCGTTAGCCAACGCTGTAGCTCTTCACTTTGCGTTGTCTACCCCTAATTTCTTGATTCAGGAAGACATGCTCGCGGATGTACCATGGCGTTGGGAAGTTGTAAAAAGTTCGCTGGTGACGAGGGATGGTTACTGGCTGCCAACTACGGCGCCGGGACTCGGCATCGAGGTCGACGAGGCGCGGGCCCGTGAGCATCCGTTCCAGCAAGAGGTGATGCATTCCTTGACGATTCGTTCGGCCGATAATGCCATCCTGGATTGGTAATTGTGAGCACAGCAAATTGGTTATCTCGCTACTTGTCTCCAGCCAACCTGGTGAAACGGATCGGCGCGGTTTGGTGTGCAGTGCTGTTGCTCTATCTTGCCTCGGGACTCATCTCACCGGGAATGTTTCAGATCAGTCAGGTGATCAATATACTTCAGGTGGCCGCCTTTCTGGGAGTTATTGCAACCGGACAGACTCTGGCCTTGCTGGTTGGCGGTATCGATCTTTCCGTGGCCGGCGTGGTCACCATGGCTAACATCGTGTCAACCAGTGTCATGGCTGGCGACAATAGAGCCGTGTTATCAGGGATAGCCATTTGCCTCGTCCTTGCCGCCGGAGTGGGTCTGATCAATGGTTTGATGGTGACTGTTATTCGGGTCACTCCCCTGGTTGCCACCCTGGGTATGAATTCGATTCTATTCGGCTTGGCCCTTGTTTATACCCGAGGCGCACCTCATGGTGGAATTTCGCCAAACTTTGCCGTTTTCGGTCAGGGTCATCTGATGGGTCTGCCAGTTAGTACCCTCTGTTGGTTGGTGATTGCCTTGATCATAGCCTGGGTTTCCCGGCGGACGGTGTTCGGCCGACAACTGTATGCGGTTGGTGCGAATCCCCTGGCAGCCCGTCTGATCGGCATCCCCGTCCGCAAAATTTTAATCTCTGCTTATGTGCTGAGCAGCGTTATGGCTGTGCTCGGCGGTCTTCTACTTACATCTTACATTGGCTCACCAAGCCTCGGTATCGGCGACCAGTTTCTGCTAACATCGATTGCTGCCACAGTGGTCGGCGGAACCGCGCTAACTGGTGGAATGGGAAGCATTCTCGGAACGATCGGCGGCACCGTCTTCATCACCGAACTAAACAGCTTCACCAACATTATTCGCGTTTCGACCGGGACTCAGTTTGTGCTTCAGGGCGCGGTCATCGCGCTCAGCGTCGTTTTATACCGTTTACTCGGTCTCACCCAAAAACAGCAGCTAAGCTAACCCACCTATAGCGTCACCATGGCAAAACAGAATAGTTCCCCCAATTATACCCGGAGAGAGATGATTAAAATGAGCGCGGCCGCACTCGGCTTAGCGACGTTTTCCCGAGTGCGCCCGGCATTCGCCGAAGACGTAATCAGTCAGGCAAAAATCGTCTCCAGCGGTGAAATGGTCAATCCAGCTAAGTACAAAAAGAATGGCACCTTTCGCATCGGGTTTAGCAATGGCTTTTCCGGTAACACCTGGAGAACCGAGATGCTCTATGCTGCCAAGAAAGAAGCCTCGCAGCACAAGGACCTTGCCGATTTCATTATTGTTGATGGGCAGGGCGATATCACCAAACAGGTAAATGATATTGAGAATCTGGTTTCTCAGAATGTTGATGCCATTCTCTGTATTCCGAACTCAGGTTCCGCGGTAGCGCCGGTATTGAGGGATGCCACCAAACAAGGAATTCTGACATTACCCTTTAATCTCCCCGTCGACGGTGAAGCCTGGACCGCATATACCGGCACGGACCCGCAAAAGAAAGGCTTCCAACTGGGCCAATGGTTGCGCGGCGCACTTGGCGACTCGGGCAAGATTGTCGCTTTAGGCGGGTTGCCGGGGAACTCCTACACGGCAGCGGCTTGGAAGGGCGCCCAAAAAGCAATGGAAGGGGGTAAGATTCAAATACTCGCTTTTCGAGACGCGTATTGGGAAGAGGACCGAGCTAAAGTCGTAATGGCGGATCTGATCGCAGCCTATCCGGAGATTGACGGAGTCTGGTGCGATGGATCTCAGGTCGCTGCCGGTGCTATGAAAGCTTTAATAGATGCGAAACGGCCGCTCGTGCCGGTAACCGGCGATGATTATAACGGGTTACTCAAGCTTTACGATCAGCAAAAAGCTAACTATCCGAAGTTCCAGATCGGCCTTTTATCCGAGCCAACCTGGGAGAGCGTTGTCGCTCTGCGCACTGCCATCAAGCTTTTCCACGGCGAAGAGGTTCCCAAGCGCCAGACCATTGAGCCGCAGTTGATTACTTCAGAAAACTATAAAAATTATCTGCACTCAGACCTGCCGGACGGGGTTTTCGTGGATACGAATCTTAGCAACGACGAGTTAAAGTCATTATTTAGATCATGACCGGCAGCGAATCCGAGTCCGCCTCGGATGACGTTAATTCAGTATTCGCGGTCGCTGATCTTCATAAATCGTTCCCTGGCGTCGATGCCCTGAAGCGCGTCTATTTTCATTGCCGAGTGGGCGAGATCCACGGACTGGTTGGTGAGAACGGAGCCGGCAAAAGTACGCTGATGCGGATGCTGGCCGGCGTCATTCAACCCGACTCCGGGACAATTCGGATCAAGGGCCGGCGGGTCACCCTGACCGGCCCACGACAAGCGCACGACCTTGGCATTGCCATGGTCTACCAGGACACTCGTCTGGTTGACGACTTGGATGTCGCCCAAAACATCTGGTTGGAGCGGGAGCCCGGCTCTTTCTTCTTCATTGACCGGCGCGCTATGGAGCAACGGTCCAGAGCGCTGTTGCAGCGGCTTGGCCTCGAAATCGATCTGCGCAGGACGATAATCGAGCTATCCAATGCCGAACGGCAGATCGTCGAGATCGCGCGCGCCCTCACCGTCGACCCGGCAGTGCTTATTCTCGATGAGCCAACATCCTCGCTGGATCCGACCGAAGTAGAAAGGTTAGGCGCGATTTTGCGAGCCTTAAAAAATGAAGGGACAGGCATCGTTTTCATTTCACACCGCTTACCTGAAGTGCTTGGGCTCGCTGACCGCATCACGGTCATGAAGGATGGTGAGGTTGTCGAAACGGTGGTTAATCGAGGTATCACCGAAGATTATCTCGTCCGCAGAATGGTAGGGCGCCAACTTTCGCTGGCATTTCCGCCAAAGCAAAGTAAGGCTCGAACGATTGGGCTTGAAATAAGTAACTTCTCCTGGTCCGGTCGCTTTCGAAGAGTTGCATTTAAGGTATCAAAGGGTGAAATCGTCGGGTTAGGCGGCATTCAAGGAAACGGGCAAAGAGAGATTGCCCGTGCGCTTTACGGTTTGCTGCCGGCTAGCGGCGAAATCAAACTTAACGGTTCAAGAATAGCTTTACATTCTCCTGGCGAGGCCATCCGGGCCGGCATTGTGTATGTACCGGCGGACCGTCGCGCAGAAAGCCTGTTTGCCCAACACTCCATTCGCCAGAATGTCGCTGCACCCCATTTAGCTTCCTGGAGCCGGCTGGGCGTGCTGATCCGGTCAGCCGAACGAAATGCGGTTGCTGAAACTATTAACCGATTCCAAGTCCGTACTCCCTCTATCGATCAACCGGTGGGACTTCTGAGCGGCGGGAATCAGCAGAAAGTTGTTATCGGAAGATGGGTATTGGGCCGTCCCCAACTCTACATTTTTGAAGAGCCCACCCAAGGAGTGGACGTCGCGACTAAACTAGAACTTTACCGAGTCATCCGCAAGTTAGCGGACGAGGGTGCGATGGTGATCGTGATTTCGTCAGATCTCTTGGAACTGATTGGTCTCAGCGACCGCATTCTGGTAGTCGCTCACGGGTCGATTGTGGACGAGGTGGCTGCTGCTGAAGCGACGGAGGAACGGATTATCGGCAGCGCCGTCTCCTCCAGTGTCCGCTACGAGCGAGAACGGGCGGCAAAGCCAAGAACGGAAGAAGTCGAATGGAATCAAAACGATGATTGGCCAGAGGAAAGGAATTTACCCAAGAATACCCCCTCGGCAGAAGGCGTTCCCGATCGTTCCCGTCCGCCCTTGCTCGGGCGAGCCCGGCTGACCTGGAGACGGTATGGGAGTGTGACGCTGCTTCTGGCTTTAATTCTGATTGTCTCTGCCTTTACTTCCCAGCAATCACCTTACTTCCTGACACCGCGCAACCTTGGTAACATCTTCATTCAGGTCGTGCCGCTGGCGCTGGTATCGATCGGTCAAATGATGGTGATTCTATTGGGCGGCATCGATCTATCGGTGGGCCCATCAATGAGTCTCACTACTGCACTGGCTTCTTACCTGGTGACTGACAATCAAAATCAGCTCTGGGGGACGGCGGTATGCATAGGAGCGGGCCTGTTAGTCGGTGGAATTAACAGCTTCCTCATTCTTGGTCTTAAGATCCCAGATTTGATCAGCACCCTTTCCACCTACTCGTTAGTTTTCGGTCTGGCCTTGATCGTCCGCCCGAGTCCCGGAGGAAGTGTCAGTGAATCGTTTTCGGATTTTGTAACCATTCGGTTGGCCTGGGTGCCGGTAGCTAGTCTGGTGGTTCTCGCGTTCGTAGTGCTGGGTGAATACTGGCTGGTAAGGAGCAGAGCCGGTGTCCGCCTGTATGCGACCGGGTCGCGCCCTGAGGCGGCTTTCGTGGCCGGAATCCCAATCCGACGAGTCCGGTGCTTGGCCTACCTGTTCTCAGGGTTGATGGCGGCATTAGCTGGTTTAGTAATTGCCGCTCGGATTGGCAGCGGCGACCCACAAGCCGGCACTCAATTTACCCTTTCCTCGATCGCGGCTGTGGTGGTCGGCGGAACCAGTGTCTTCGGCGGTCGGGGTACCATGATCGGGACACTGCTGGGAGCGGCTCTGCTAGTGCTGTTGCAGGATGTCCTGAACCAGCTGCACGTTACCGCTTACTATCAATATATCTGGACCGGCGCCTTGTTGCTGGTTGCCGTGGCGCTCTATTCAATTAATGAATTCCGGAGAAGATAAGTAAGCGGATTCGAAAGGAAAACCAATCGTGGCAGGCACAAAAAGCTTCGCCTCGGCCATCGTTCCGGACCGGGAAATCTACCCATCAACATGTCACATGCAGGATTGCGTTGGTATCTTTTGAGCCCTCCTTCAAGATCCTAATAGCCTCCTCGGTGGGTACAACAATCAATTCGACTTCCCGCCGCCGGGCTTCTTGTTTTAACTCCTTCATGACCGGCAAAGCACCACCGCCAGTACCAACTACCAGCCGATGACATTTCCAGGGAATTCGTTCTTCCGCGGACAACGGCGTATGCCCGAAATCCTCACGAAATTTTTTGGACGGTTTTTTGTCGCGCTTACGGATCGTTCCACGATCGATAACGACATCGTGCTCATACGACGTACCATTGATACGAATCGAGCCAAACGAAAACGCCTCGAAAGCCATGGGTGCCGCATCCTTGGAACGTTTGTGATCACCATAAAGCTTGCTCATACGGGAATTTCGGCCTCGGGTTGATCGAATCAAGAGCATGGCAATGAAAACCGGACCGCGGATAGACGCGAAACGGTAAACCACGGATGGACACGGATTAAGACGTGGTTCCTTCGCGGTTTGTTTTAGTGTCCACCCGCGGTCCTACTCGGCGGCGTGCCTGTTGGGGCGGCCCATTGCGAATTAGCCAACCAGCTAAAGCCACTGTCGTCCGAACTAGGGGGCGCGACGCGACGCGAAGCGATTGTCCTTTCTCGAGTCTTAAAGTTTCTCGAGTCCAGGATGGCAGAAGGTCGATAGCAGCTTGTACCAGCATGCGCTGGACCGGCAACGCTGCCCCGGATACTACCGGCACGTTTAACACCAGCTTAAGAAACTCTTCCAATATCTCATGATACTCCAGTCGCGGGCGCATTTGCTCAAAGTATCTTTCGACCTCAGAGACCGAACTGGGCGCCCATTCTATACCGTAATACCGGCAGACCTTGAGAGATTCAGTATAATAGCGATCTTGATCGGCCAGCGAGAGGGCCGGTTCCAGGTAGCGCAGGTAAGCCTGCAGAAACCCGTACCCGGCGGTGACATGCACCCAGGCTAACAGCTCTGGATCGTTCGCCCGGTAAGGCCGGCCATCAGGCGTGACTCCCGTGATGCTTTCATGCACGAGCCGTATCCTCGCCATTACCGCCTCAGCATCGCGCCTGCTACCGTACGTAATCGCCATTGCCGCAAAACCGGTTCGCCGCATTCGCTCAACCGGATCCGTGCGAAAATTAGTATGATCCCAAACTCCTGAGCGTATACTCGGTTCGGCGAGCTCCAATAATACGGCTGTAATCCCTCCGATAAATACGCTCGCCGGATTGCTGAGGACGCGCCAGGTTACGGAATCAGGGCCAAAGATACCTGGATCCCCCGCGGGCTCTAAATAATTGGTACGCTGTGTCCCATAGGATAGCTCAGTCCGCCTGGTGACGATTTTTTCTAGACGGTTAAATGCGAGGTCTAAGAATGACATCCGTTCAAAAATTGCCGGCTCCGTCTCCGTAGCCGCCCTCTAACCTCAGAATCAAGTCAAATATGGAGCATACCAAATGGGTACTGCCAAGAAAACACCCAACCGCCGTCCTGGTTAGCCAAATATCCCGGTAATAATCAGCCCAACGGATGCCGCGAAGATGGCGATCAGAGTAATCCAGCCCAATAAATTAATCGCCAGGCTATTTACTCGGGTCCCCATGATCGCCCGATTGTTGGTCATGAGCATGATTAACAGCATGAGAGGCGGGGTGGAAAAGCCTTGGACGATCCCGGACCAGACCAGCACTTTCATCGGGTTCAGACCAATGAAATTGATGCTCATCGCCAGAATGGTGAATACGACAATCGAGCCGTAGAAGTGCTTGGCTTGGGAAGGCTTGGCGTTCAGACTATTCCCCCAGCCTGCGGCTTGAGCCAGATCATAGGCGGCGCCACCGGTCATCACAGGGACCGCCAGAAAGCCAACTCCAACGATACCCAAAGCAAACAGCAGGCCGGCGGCGTCACCGGCCAACGGGCGAAGGGCTTGAGCCGCGTCGGCCGCAGTAGGAATATCAGTCCGCCCGGCTTTATGCAAAGTAGCGGCAGTTGACAGCATGATGAAGAACATCACCAGATTCGAAAAGAACATGCCGAAGAAAATGTCTCGTCGGGAATGCCGAAGGGCTCTTTCGCTGGTACCTCGTCGCTGCCATTCCTGAGTCAAGCCCCTAGCGATTTTTTCTTCTACTTCCTGGTTGGATTGCCAGGTGTAGAGGTAAGCTGATAAGGTTGTACCGATAATGGCTACTAACAAGGAGAGCGATTCCTTATTAAACTGAATACTGGGAATCAATGTTCCCTCCAGGACGGGCCAGAAATCCGGCTTGGCCAGGAATGCCGAGCCTACATACGCTAGAAGGGATAGAGCCAGCCAGCGGAAGCTATTCCGGATCAAGGTGTATGACCCCCAGATCTGGAATGCGAGCATAGCGCACGCTGCTCCTATCACGATCAAAGGAAAAGGAATTGGCACAAAGATATTCAGGGCAGCACTCATTCCGCCAATGTCCGCACCGGCTTCAAAAGTGTTTCCGATCAAAACCCCTATCAGAGCCGGATAAAAAACCCAACGCGAGTAATGCTGCCGGATAATAGCGAATAGACCTTGCCCACTGACTTGCCCGAGCTTTCCGGACAAATAGACAACCGCAAACATCATCGGAAGCGTCACCGGCGCCGTCCACAGAAATGAGGTGCCAAGCTTCGCGCCAACCGTTGCATAGGTGCCGATTGCCGAACAATCATCATCAGCAGCTCCGGTGATTAACCCGAGTCCAATCGATCTTAAAATCCTGGGCCGATGTGAGGCGGATTTCTTCTCCGACGACTGCGTCGTACCTTTAGTCGAAGTTTTTTCGCGAGAAGTACTCATTCAAAGGCACGAGTTGCCGCTTCTCAAACATGTTCGGCAGCCCCGGACACACTGGACTCGCCCAATGCTTATGGGGCTTAGTAATTCGTCTCAAAAAGGCACTTATAACTTCGATTTTCTCGCCCTCGGGCCTGATTTACTCGAGCGAGATCTTGAGCGTGGCCTGCTTGACCATCTTCGTTCGCTATATTGGAATTGGGCAAGGGTTTCGCTTTTG
>JAFAVN010000010.1 GCA_019242435.1 Verrucomicrobiota bacterium
TTAACCGGAATTATTCCCCTCAGCATTTTCTCGATCTCGTCGGTAACCCGGGCGGTTTCCTCGATGCGAGTTCCTGCTTTCATCCGGACATGCATATCAAAACGCCCGGCATCGACTGATGGGAAAAAGTCTTCGCCCAAGAAAGGAAATAATGCCATCGAAACGACAGCAAAACCTAGCACAGAAAAAATAGTTACTTTGGGACGCCGCAGGCAGTTTGCCAGAAGATCCCGGTATCCTTCTCGGAACCTGCCGAACCAGTTTTCGAAGGCGAATGAGATCTTTCCGAAGATGGTCTTCGGTTTTGGTAACTCGTGCGAGAGATGGCGATCCATCTCGGGCGGAAGCAAGTACTTGGCAAATGTGGGAACAACAGTTCGGGAGAGAAGATAGGACGCTAGCATCGCGAATACCACCGCTTCTGCCAAGGGGACAAACAGATACTTTGCCGTACCCGCTAAAAAGAAGATCGGAACGAAAACAATACAGATACAAAGGGTGGAGACGAACGCCGGTACAGCGATCTGCGATGCACCCATCAGTATGCAGTGGTCCATAGTGCCCCCTTCCGCCATATTGCGATGGATGTTTTCAATCTCCACCGTCGCGTCATCTACCAGGATTCCCACCGCCAGCGCCATTCCGCCCAACGTCATGATGTTAATCGTCTGTCCCAACATGCTCAGCACCACAATCGAGCACAGGATCGAGAGTGGAATCGATACACAGATGATCAGCGTGCTTCGCCAACTGCTCAGGAACAAGAGGATCATTAAGGCAGTTAAGCCGGCCGCTATCACGGCTTCTCGGACTACGTTGAAAATCGCTGCCTTAACAAAGACAGATTGGTCTGTCAGCAGAGTGAGAGTCAGGCCCTCGGCGCCGGGAGGAAGCGTTTGCTTTATTTGCGGCAGTATCTTTTTTACCCCGTCAACGATGTCTAGTGTCGAAGCCGCACCGATCTTTTGGACATCCAACATTGCTGCCCGGGAGCCATCAAAGCGGACAACATTAGTCTGAGGAATGAAGCCGTTCCGGACGTACGCAACGTCTCGAATGTAAATCGTGGTCCCGTTCGGCAGAGACTTGATGGGTAGCGAGTTTAGCTCTTCGATGGTCAGGGGACTGGAATTCAAATCGACTTGATACTCGAAAGGGCCGATTTTCATGGTCCCGGAGGGCAAAATCAGGTTCTGGCTATTGAGTGCGCTAACCACATCCGTCGGCGTCATGTGCAGCGCCTGCAATTTCTGGTAATTCAGGTCGACTGAGACATATCTTTGTTTTCCACCATATGGATAGGGGACACCTACGCCCGGGACGGTAATCAACTGGGTGCGTACAAACTGCAGAGCCAGGTCATTGAGTTGTTGTTCGGAGAGATCTTTCCCGGACAGCCCAACCCGCAGAACTGGTACGTTGGTAGCGGTGTAAGCGATAACCAGAGGGGGAGTCATCCCGGGGGGCATCTGCCGGAGCGCGGCTTGCGAGATTGAAGTCACCTGGGCGACACCGGACGACAAGCTGGCCGTAGGCTGGAGAAACACCTTTACTATTGCTACGCCATACAGCGACTGAGACTCGATATGCTCGATGTTATCCACAGTCGTGGTCAGGCCCCGCTCAAACAGAGACGTGATATGGGCTTCCATGCCCTCGGGCGACATCCCGGCGTAGTTCCATAAGACTGAGACCACCGGTATGTTAATAGAAGGAAAAATATCCTTGGGGGTCCTCACTATCGCGACGGCTCCGCCGATCAGAATAAGGATTGCTAAGACTGTAAAGGTGTACGGTCGCCTAAGTGCTAATGCTACAATCCACATAAAAGCTGCTTTATGAGGTTATCCGTTCACCTCTGTTTCAGCGGCCGAAGAAACGAGCGAATGCCCGCTAAAAACCATCTGCAACGGTGCCATCCTCGATTTTGGAAATGAGACGGTGCACCTGGTCGAGTGCCATCCGTCCGCGCGGAGTCGCGAGTTTCTTATCGAACGCGGCCACCAGAGCTTGTGCTTTTTTGAGTGTCGAAGGCAGTCGGGGCGTCCCAACCCGGCGGGACAGGTTGTCGTAAATGTCAGCCAGCTTTGCGATCTGCACGGTCTCCGGTGCATTAAGTAGTTTCTCATGATACTCAAGTTCCCGTCTGCGCTTAGGCAAACGCTCGTCCTTCGTCAAAAGGTCTACGTATTGAGCAATCGTCTTGCCAAATCGATCATCGATCTCACTGACGGGTGTGTCCGTGTCCTCGACCACATCATGCAGGATCGTTGCAACGATCGTGTCCGGATCCCTGATTCCAAACAGGTCACGCAGGATCCAGGTAACCCGGGCGACATGGGAAAAATAGGGCGTGACGCCGTCCGCCAGATATTGGTTCCGATGCTTAACTGCTGCGTATCGAAATGCGCGAAGAACGGCCTCAGTCCGCGACGGGTGCCTGGTTGAGAGTTCCGAGTTTCGGGTTCCGGGTTTCGGCTTCCGGGTTGGCACGGTTAATCTCCCAGCTTGAAACTTTTAAACTTGAATCCGTAACCCGGACTCGGAGTCCGAAACTCAGAGCTCTAGTCCGAGGTCAGAATTGCCGCCGACGCAGAGTAGCCGTGAAGAAAGCTCCGGCTCCCAATTGGTCCGATCTCTCCATTACAAAAGAATCCAGCAGTTGGCGAAATCCCAAAAGCTTGAGAAACGATCTGAGCATCGTGATTAGAAACCCCAAATAAGCTGCGGCCGCGTCCGTTGCAAACAAACAAGAGGACCGCCAGGGCCTCCGTCACCTTTGTTGCCATGTCCCGGCAAACCTCAACCATATCTTGGTGGGCCGATTTCGGGTCGCGCACCTGAAATTGTACGGTTTGCCCCACTCGCGGGTAAGCGGCTACTGCCAAGGCTCCCATTTGGGGATCCGCTCCCAAAATATTGCGGATCAGGAAATCGCCGCGCTTGTATTCATCAACGTATTCAGATGCTGCCAGCCCGAGAAAGAGATTATTTCGCACCGCGTTCCGTTCATCCGGCGGGATGGTCATGAAAGCAGTCTCCAGCGTTTGATAGGCAGAGACGTTACCGATCTCCAAGATAAAATTGTCTTCCGCCTTGGTGATCGGCGAAGGGTCTCCGATCGGCCGGCATCCTTGGCTCACCATCGCTCTGAGCCGGAGCGGAGATTTCAGGCCTACAGCCAGGATAGAGGAGGTGGTAAGCTCACCGTCCCGGAACAGAAAGTATTCGGACTGTTTTCCCGCGGCTAGCGCACCAACCACCGCGGATTGCGGATAGGCCGAGCTCCAATTCGTCAGCCAATCTTCCAGTTCGCCCATGGCGGGATTCGCTAGCACGATCCAGCCCCGGCTCGCTTCCGGCGCAATCTGTGACAGCTGATGCCAGCCGCTCGGCGGGCTGATGTCGGCGTCTTCCTCGGAGATACTGATTATTTCAAAGCTGTCATCCGGCAGTACCAGCAACATTACACTGAGTCCAGATTGGCCTTCCAGTTCAGTCTGCGACCCGACGACGGCTGAACCGGAACAACCTACGAGGCGCGGTACATGGGCGTGCAAACGAATCAATTCCAGCGTGTCCTCTAAATGAGGCTGCCAATCCGAAGTAACGAACACAAATCCCAAGGCCGCATTCCCTGCGAGCTGTGTTCGCAGCTTCTGAGCCAGAGAAACCACCTGGTCCTCAGAATAAGTTCCGGCATAAAGATAAGACGCCGCCTTGACAGTCATCACATCAATCTACGAAACGACTTAGCAGATTCAAAACATGAATATCGTGATTACGGCCGGCCCCAGCAGTGAGCCCATCGACGAAGTGCGTTTGATCACGAACCGTTCCACCGGCGAACTCGGCCTGGCATTGGCAGAGGCTTTTGGAGCTGCCGGGCACCAGGTCAAACTCTATCTTGGTCGTCTTGCCCAATTTAGACATTCTCAGGCCCTCTATTTTGATCGCAACGAAGATCTGAACCGGATGCTTCGGGAGGTCGGCAATCCCGAAGCCGTCGACCTGGTTCTCCATGCGGCCGCGCTCGCTGATTTTCAGGTTGCCGCCGTTCACACCAAAGGTCAGCAGGTCACCCAGCCCAAAATCGGTAGCGAGCATGTCGACTTGTCGATCGACCTCGATCGTAAACCAAAGGTTATCGGGACTCTCCGGGACTATTTCCCAAAGGCACTGATCGTTGGCTGGAAACTCGAGCTGGAGGGTTCCCGCCAAGATCTCATCCGCGAAGCCTCCCGGCAGATCACCCTGAATCGCACCAACGCTTGCGTCATCAACGGCCGCGCCTTCGGCGAAGGCTTTGGCTTCTGTACAGACCAGGGGCTGGAGCGAACATTGGCCTCCAAACGCGAGCTGGCGAATTTCCTCCTCCAATGGGCCGAGGGTGTGAGAGGGAGGAGATGATTGGTGATTGGTTGATAACGGGATGAAAAGTCAGGGCGGGATTGGCCCCGAAGGGGATATAGAAGACAGCCCAAGTGTTTAGCCCTGGGAGCAGGTCCCCAAAATGTGGGCGGCCCTGAAGGAGCTGCTCAACTTGTGCGTGGAAAGCTTTGGGGCGGCTTTTGAGTACTCAATGCATCGCACAACCGGGCTCTTAGATTCCGGCGATGTGGCCCTGCCATCCGTGTCAAATTGCGTTTGCAACCAGATGCGCATGGACTATCATCCGCTTTCACCGTTTACGCGCGGTTAGCTCAGTGGTAGAGCGCTTGCTTCACACGCAAGAAGTCGCAGGTTCGAACCCTGCATCGCGCAATCCTTGGGTCAGTGGATCCGAGCAGTTTTAGCGGGTCGAGAAAAAAATTGGCACATCTGAAGCCACTGATAAGACCGTAATCCGCACACTGCCTGCGCGTCAGTTATGGAATTGATATGCGGCGAATAGAAGTTGTTGATTACAATCCTCGGTGGCCTAAAACATTGAGCGCTTGCGTTCAAGCATCTGGCCCGCTTTGAGAGACGTGGCATGATCAGTGGAACACGTCGGTGCCGGGCTTAGCCGCTTCGAACAACTCCCGTTAATTGAGCGAGCAAACTGGAAGTCGCATCTTCGTTTTCAAAAGAATACTGGGTTCTCGGAAGCGACGTTTCGGAATACGCACATTTACGTATTTCGCAGGCGAACCCGGTCGCGCTATAGTTCGCGCAATCAAAATTTCAAACGATGCCTGCTACAATTAGCCTTGGTTCAACCGGCGACGATGTTAAACGCCTTCAGCGGGTTCTCGCGCGACAATTGCTCTGGAATCCTTTCGGTCCCATATCGGGCATGTTCGATGCGAGCCTCGAGACTGCTGTTAAATCCTTTCAACAATCAAATGGACTGGTGGCTGATGGCATTGTTGGTCCGGCAACCTGGGCGGCATTACCTAGCTATCGCGAAGCATCGCCGGAGCTGAAAAAGGGATCCGACGGGCCGGCTGTGGCATGGCTTCAGAAGGTGCTCGCCGGGCAGCAGTTTGTTATCGAGTTTACCCCGTATAGCGGTGCCATCGACGGCATCTTCGGTCCAAAAACAGACGCCGCAGTACAAGCATTGCAAAGCTGGGCCGGCCAACCTGCAAGCGGCGTTGTGGGCGACGATACTTGGTTCGTCTGGATGGAGCCCGGTTCTGCTTCGCAATTAACTCTCGAAGCCGCCTCTAATCTAACCAGCGGCTTGATCTGACTAACGCTTTTTCGCCCAGCAGGCACAGCGGAAACAAACGCCGAAGATTCCTTCTCCGCGTCGCTTGGCGATCCATAATGGAGGGGAGCCGCTTTGTAGGCTGGCAGCTCTATGCATGGATAACAGGCGGCTCCCGGAGGCTACCAGGGGCGATCGTCAGATCCAAAATGACTAAATCATCGCTGGGCTAAGTCGTCTCCCTGGGTGTTCTCGGGAGCCGCCTGTTGTTACCCATAGAGCTGCCAGCCTACAAAGCGGCTCCCCCTCCATTATGGATCGCAGCGACGCGGAGAAGGCATCTTCGGCGTTTGTTTCCGCTGTGCCTGCCGGGCGAAAAAGCGTTAGTCAGATCAAGCCGCTGGTTAGATTAGAGGCGGCTTCGAGAGTTAATTGTGA
>JAFAVN010000086.1 GCA_019242435.1 Verrucomicrobiota bacterium
ACCTACAATGGTAATATGCAGAGGAGCGGCAGCCAACTCCCGATCCGCCAGGAGAAGTCCTCCAACCGAAAAACCACGCTCGTTTTGTTCCTCCGGGACACAGACAAACTTCATGGCGTGTTCCGCCATCTCACGGTAGCCGGCGTCGCCCGTGTAGTGCTGTAGAAGGTTAGTGAATCGAGCCAGATCAACGTTCTCATCAAATTGGGGCTTGGATTTAAGCGCAGCAATGTCAGGAGCGGTTACATAACCAATATCTGCGGTGAAATGTGCGGAGATATACTTGGCTGCGTCTTCGGCCCGGCGCAGCCAGTCTCGCTCGGCGGTTACCTGGTAGAGCATCAAAAACGCTCGCCCCAGGTATAGCGTGTCTGCCAGGTAAGGACCGCCGTTGTCTTTCTCATCGTGTTTGAACCCGCCATCTGATGTCATGCGATGCGCGATGATCCAGCGGGCTGCGCGCGCCGCTTCGTCCAGCGGACAGGTATCACCGGTCACTGCGTATAAAGTCGCTAATGCATTGATCGCCCACCCGTTCTCGCGTCCGTATAGGTGCTGATCGATTCTCGGGATCCCCCGTTTCCTCCTTTCCTCGTCGTTCAATTGATAGTAACCGGCCGAATGTTCACCTGGAATAAGGTCGGCATCCTGACTGGCGTAAAAGGCGCCGGTATCCGACATCAGAAAGTGGACCAGATACCCATGAATTTTCTTCGCCGTCTCCAGATAAGTGGGATCATTCCAGAATGCGAACGCCTCGGCATAGATCCGAAGATCCTCAGCCTGCATCTGCATGATTTTTTCGAAGTGCGGATGTTGCCAGTCGCCGTCGGTTGAATACTGGTCTACTCCTCCCCAAACCGGGTCGATCAGATTCAGTTGGGCGGCCAGGGTTTCCCGGCCCATTCGGGCAAAAGCAGTATTACCTTGGGCGGATTCGGACATGCAGTACTCAATGGTGTCCCAATTAAGGAATTTCTGAACGGTACCCCAGCCTTTATTCTTCTGATCATATGCGTCGACGAGGCGTTGCCGCAGTTGGTGCCGCGAGTCGGAAGAAAGAAATGCCTGGCCACCGCTGGTCAACTTCCGTTCGGATAACACCGACGGACCGGGAGAAGGGTCGTCAATGATCGCTTGTAGCATTGACGCCATCGGCTCTGGGGGAATATAGCCCTGGCGTTTGACAATCTCGCTTCCATCCACGTTGAACACGATGGTGGCAGGCCATCCGTAGTCTTCGTAACGATTGGCTAAATCGGGTCGTGAGTCTGCGTCCACCCGCACCGCAACATAGCGGTTCCGAATCAGATCAACCACGGCTGGGTCCCGGTAAGTTACCTCATCCATTACGTGGCACCAATGACACCAGCCAGTTCCCAGATCGAGCAGCACGAAACGTCCTTCCTGTTTCGCCTGATCGAAAACGGAGTCGGACCAAGGCTGCCACTCAATATCCTTGGCCTGCGCACACCTGATCCCCAAGAAGATCGCCAGCATGGCAATAGATGATTTCATTTTGAGAGGTCCGCTCGTCGATGCTTGATAGATGCAGCTTTTTGATCTTTCGGTAGGCGAAGCCTTACGGCAGCACTTCCGAACCCTCGCGCCTGCCGGGAATCTTTTATGCCGCCGGCCAAACTGCATCCAAGCGATTGTCTTCGTCGTAATCCATCAAAACCATTCACTAGCACAAGATGATTAACTATATTGTGGTTTTATTGGAATGTGACGCGGCGAAGCGAAGGGTCGCTGAGTTATTTGAATCACCAACCGCCGCCTGCGCAGACTATCGGGTCGCAGGAATCGTCACTCGTGGACCCAAGTCCTGCCGCCCGGGATTGTCTTGGTAGCATGAGCTTCGCCAACGGCTCGCGGTTTTCCACCGTCATCGCACAAAGCCATTCATCGCTGGCTGAGAGTTCGATGGCCTAGCGCTGCTCCGCCAGCATTCGGAAAACTCCTGCATCCAACCGTCCCTGACTGACGTATCCAGTTAAGAAGTTTCAATTGCTTAGCAAACAAAAAAACGAAATCACTTATGAAACAGAGCATCAAGAAGTCACCCATTTCACCCATTTCCGCTGACTCGAGTGAGGTTCCGGACGTTAGTCGCAGATCATTTCTAACCAGAGCATCGGTGATGGGCGCTATAGCTCTGTCGCCTTTGTCCGCCCTCGCTAATACA
>JAFAVN010000254.1 GCA_019242435.1 Verrucomicrobiota bacterium
GGAGCCGCCCGTTTCGGCACGTGCCTTTTCGAATGGCGTCAATCAAAGAAGAGGCCGCGTATGAAAGGGCTGAAGCGGCTCCCCTCCAGGGCGCCGGGGTTAGCAGGTGCGAACGCCCACGCAAACGCCGAACACACCCTAGCCCCAGCGGCTTCCCGAAAGAAACTGCGCCAACCGCCGGCTCTTCGGCTGATCGATAACCTCTTCCGGGGGGCCTTCCTCTTCGATCTTCCCTTGATTCAGATAAATAACTCGATCCGACACATGACGCGCAAAATTGATCTCATGCGTGACGATAATCATTGTCCGCCCCTCATTGGCCAGTTGCTGGATCACTTTCAACACTTCGCCAACTAATTCTGGGTCCAGTGCTGAGGTCGGCTCATCAAATAACATGACCTCGGGTTCCATGGTAAGCGCTCTGGCGATCGCCACGCGCTGCTGTTGTCCGCCCGAGATTTGGGCTGGATACATGCGCTCTAATTGCTCACTGAGTCCGACCTTTGCCAAGTTCAGCTTTGCCTTTTCGATTGCCTCTGCCCTGGGCGTCTTTAGAACGTGCACGGGCGCTTCGATTACGTTTTGCAGCACGTTCAGGTGTGACCAAAGATTAAAGCTTTGAAATACCATCGAGACCTTGGTTCGCAGCTGCTGTAATTGACGGCGGTCGGCGGCCCGCAGTTGACCATGTTTGTCCGGACGCAGCTCGATCTTTTCGTCATCCAGCCAGATCGATCCGGCATTCGGTTGTTCCAGGAGATTAATACACCGCAAAAGAGTGCTCTTGCCCGAGCCGCTCGCCCCAAGAATACTGATCACTTCGCCTGGCCGAGCCGCCAAGCTAACTCCATTCAATACTGGAGTTCGCCCGTAACGCTTGTGAATATCCTCAACGGCTAATTTGTTCATTCAAATCTGGCCTGTCCAACGCAGCTTTGCATCCGCGCCCTTCGAACCTCTGTCAATGAAGGAAGTCAAATCATTGCGATGGCGATAAATGCATTAGCCATTTCTGTTCCGCTTTACGGAATAGCCAGATCAGCATAAAACAAATCGCCGCGTAAAGTACTGCGGCAATCCCGAACGCCACAAACGGCAAGTAATAGTCCGCATTCGCGTCCCGAGCCACTTTCAAAATATCGGACACGGTTGCTGCCGACGCCAGACTAGTGGCGTGTAACATCAAGATCACTTCATTGCTATAAGCAGGAAGTGCGCGGCGTAATGCAGAGGGCAAAATGATTCTACGATACAAACTCACGCCGGCCAGACCGAGCGAGCGCGCCGCCTCGACTTCACCACGCGGGGTGGCGCGAACAGCGCCGGCGAGCAACTCTGTGGTGTAAGCACAGGTATTCAGAGTAAAGGCGAGTATCGTGCAGTTCAGTGCGTCCCGGAAAAAGGAGCTTATCCCCGGCGTGTTCCTCACCATGTCTAAACTGTAAATGCCGGAATAGATAATCAGGAGCTGCACGTAAAGCGGCGTACCTCGAAATACGAAGGTGTAGATGCGGATGGGCCAGCGGACCCATGACGGACCGGTAACCCGGCCGACGGCCGCAGGTAATGCTAATACAAAACCGATCGCGCAAGAGATAACCGTCAACCAGAGTGTCATTGCCAGGCCCGAAATATGGTTCGGTGACCCCCATAGAAACGGCTGCCAATATTGCTTGATCAGGTCGATCATTGAGATAACCGCTCGAAGCCCGCTGCGTACCGTTTTTCCAGGTACGCGAATACAAAATTCGAAAGAGTGGTTAACAACAGATACAACAAAGCCACCATCGTTAGATAAAAAAGGACCTGACCTCCGCCCGGCCAACTCGACCCCTTAATCGCAGCCTCTGCGGCGTAGATCACTTCATGGAGACCGATAATCGAGACTAGTGCGGTAGCTTTCAGAATGACTTGCCAATTATTACTGATGCCGGGTAACGCGAATCGCATCATCTGTGGAAACAGAATGCGCCAGAATACCTGCCAGCGGTTCAGTCCAAACGCCGCAGCAGCCTCCAATTGTCCGCGCGGAACAGCCTTCACCGCACCGCGCAGGGTTTCAGTAAAATATGCGCCATAAATAAAACCCAGAACCGAGACCCCGGCCAGGAAAGGATCAATCTCTATCTGCGGTTGGTCCAAGGCATCCGTTATGAGGTTCACCCAATTCTGGACGCTGTAATACAGCAGAAGCATCAGGACCAAGTCCGGAACCGCTCGGATCGAGGTAGTGTAGGCAGTGCCCAACATCGCCAGCCAGCGCTTGGAAGAGAGCCGGGCTGCTGCTCCGGCCAGGCCCAGGCCGAAAGCAAGTAAGAGAGAAAGAGTCGCTAACTCAATGGTTACAACCGTTCCGGCGATCAGCTGTTGCAGGTAGCCGTTCACTGGTTGGGGTCTGGCGTTCGGCGTTCGGCGCTCGGCGCTCGGCGTTCGGCGAAAACACCTGAATGGCCACCGCCGGAAAAGGCGGTGTTTAGAGCCCCGATCACGTGCCCCTGATTAAATACGTCCCGGAAATCAACCCAGCCCCGAGCGTTAAATGCCGAACGCCAAACCCCAAACGCCGAACGCCAAACAGGCCTACTTAGGAGTGATATCAAAGTCGAAATATTTCTTTTCCAGCGCTTGATACGTCCCGTCTTGCCGGATCTCCTTTAGGGCTTGGTTCAGCGCGTTTCTCAAATCCTGATCCGATTTCCGCAGGCCGATGGCAGCGCCGGTACCTAAGATTTCATTATCCTCTACTTCGGGACCTGCAAATGCGAATCCCTGTCCCTGCGGGGTACTGAGAAAGCCTTTCTGTGCCTGGACCTCATCCTGTAAAGACGCGTCTAACCTACCGGATCTCAGATCAGCATAGACCTGGTCTTGATTCTGATAAGAAACCAGGTTGACACCTTTTGGCTCCCAGTACGTTTTTGCATAGATTTCTTGAACGGTGCCTTGCTCCACCCCGACCGTTTTCCCTTTGAGCGATTCCGGAGTCGGCTGCAAATTCGAACCGGTCTTGGCGACCATGCGGGTTGGCGTAACAAACAGAAGATCGGTAAAATCAATCTGGCGTTTACGCTTTTCGGTCACGGCCATCGAAGAAAGGACGCCATCTATTTTTCTGGCCTGCAAAGCTGGAATCATCCCATCGAAATCGTTTTCCACCCAAACGCATTTCGCTCCCAGTTTCGCGCAGAGCGCTTTGCCCAGGTCAATATCGAATCCGACTAAATCGCCACTAGGCGACTTTGACTCGAACGGCGCATAGCTTGCGTCTACCCCGAATCGTATGACCTTCCAATCCTTCGCAGCCGCTACCGAGTGCAACAGAAAAAATACCAGTGATAATAAACCGAGACTCTTTTTCATGAAAATCGCTCTGGGAGTTATAGGAAACCAGAGCAGCTTTTGAAGCCGAACTATTAGCGCCACGCTCGAGAATAGCAATTCCGGGTTGTAAGAATGGACAACGCGCTGACAAATATGCTGCGAAGCGCTGGTCGATTGGAGGGATCGAGTCCTCGCGATGCGCTTTACGGGACAGCGGATTCTTAAAACGGATTGCGAGGGACGCGGTCTCTCCAGCGCCCCGCGTGTTAGCGTCTTGTCCTTTAAAACACCGGCAGCCCAATCGCCAATCACCGCTGACCGATCACCGCCCCATCTACTTCGTCCCGAAACGGCATCCCGTCCTGCGCGCCTGGACGAGTCGTTGCCAGCGAAGCGGCCCTGCATGCCCGAGCTACTGCATCTGCCAGACTCAACCTTTCGGCTAACCCCACCCCAAGCCACCCCACAAAACAGTCACCGGCTCCGGTAGTGTCGACCGGTGTAACCTTGGGGGCGCCAATATGCGTGACTTCGCCGCCATCAGAAAAAGTGACTCCTTCAGCTCCCAAGGTGACCACCACGGCCCGGCATCCTTGCGCTAGAAACCAGGCAATCGCCTTTTCGATCTCTTCTTCACCGCTAAAGCTGCGGGCTTCATGTTCGTTCACCACCATCGCGTAAACGCTTTCATATATCGGTTTAGCCAGGGGACGGGCCGGCGCCGGATTCAGGATGAATCGTTTGCCCAATTCACGGCAAAGCTGCGCCGCCGCTTCAACGGCCTCGTCCCGAATTTCCAGCTGAGAAATAACCACGTCCGAGTTCTCGAAAGGCGACCGGGCGGCCGAGATCATAGCCGAATCCACGGCCTCATTGGCTGATTTAGCTACTGCTATAAGATTATCTCGCGTAACCCCATCAACCAAAATAAGCGCGACACCACTTGGTGCGTCCGTAACCGATTTGAAGCAGTCGACGTTAATTCCTTCTTTGATCAGACGCTCTCGAGCTGCCTGCCCAAAACTATCCGCCCCATACGCCCCGAGAAAAACCACATCTGCGCCCGCCCTTGCCGCTGCTACTGCTTGATTCGCACCTTTTCCCCCACCGAACATTTTGAACTCGCCGCCCAAGACGGTCTCTCCGGGTTTCGGCAATCGATTACAGAAAACCACCAGATCGGTATTAGATGACCCAACCACAAGTACGCGAGGTTTATGAGGAGCCATTAGGTAAAAAGTGAATGAATCGAGTATAGAAGCCGGACCAACGTTCTCCCAGCAAAAGATTTGTAGAGGGTTGCCTTACCGATGATGGCAGGATGTCAACATAGGGAAGATCGGCACCGGCTTTTACATCGTAAAAGGTTCGCCTGCCGGGGAGCTCGCGTCCTACAAAGCGGCTCCCCTCCAGGTGCTGGTCATTCGGCCGCCCATTCTGCTATCTGCTATTTGCTATTTGCTATTCCCGGCGAGCCTCAGGCCAGCCGGGTGGCGTGCGCCGGAACCGCTCCCGCTTCCGCCGGCCTTTGCCGTTCCCTAGCCCGAATACCGCGCCAGTATTTCAGCGGTACCAGACCGATACCCATGATGACCAATTGGCTGGCAATAAACGTCAGCAGCGGACCGAATGCCTGATCCATGAACCCGTAAGAGTGCAATCCTACACCCAGCATGTTCACTCCGAACCAGGATAAACTCCCGATCACATTACCGAAAACCGCTAACACTGCCACCCCTCGTTCCCGGGCAAAGCCTCCCCATCGAGCATGAAGGATGATCGCATTCCAGATCACGACCAGAAGCGCTCCATTCTCTTTCGGGTCCCAGCCCCAAAACCGGCCCCAGGATTGATCGGCCCAGATTCCGCCGAGGATAGTGGCCACTAAACTGAATAAAGTGGCGAAACAGATAACTCCATACATCATGCGCCCCATCGATTTCGCCGTGGCCTCGTCAAAAGAAGTCGTGAACACCCCGCGAAAAATATAGATAATCCCGATCAACCCCGCGAGAAAGACGGCAGAATAGCCCAGAACTTCGCCCACTACGTGAGTAGCCAGCCAGGCGTTCGTATCCAGGACTGCTCGCAGCATCTCCATGGTATCCCCATCAAACTGGAGGTTTT
>JAFAVN010000472.1 GCA_019242435.1 Verrucomicrobiota bacterium
ATCCGCCCTGGAGGGTACGGTGTGATCGGCGGCTATCAGAGAACGCCTTACCTCTGCCAAAAGCGTTTCAGTTTTCGGCTCGGGAGTGGTCATTCATACCGTTCCCTCCAGGACTGGAAACATTTCTCTGGGGGCATGGCAGAGAACGCTGCCCATCAAGGAATCTATCACTCAGTAAATCCAGAAGAACCTCACTGATTAGTGATTACTTCCTCGGGTCTATCCTGCAGGAGACGGGTGCGCTTATCACCGTGAGGGAGGTGGATACTGACTCGGGCGCCTTTGCCTTCATTGCTTTCTATCTCAATTTCGCCGCCATGTTCGCGGACGATTCGCCGGACGATGAGTAACCCGAGACCGGAGCCGGAAGACTTGGTAGTGAAGTAGGGGAGGAACAATTTACTCATATCTTGATGACTGATCCCGCCGCCTGTGTCGCTAAAGGAGACGGAAACGTAAGTATCATCCTGCCATGATCTAACATACAAAATGCCGCCCGACTTCATCGCCTGGAAAGCGTTCTTGATGATGTTGTAGAAGGCTTGTTTGATCTGGTCCCGATCGACTTCCACTAACGGCAAACGCCCGTCTAAATCCAGCTCGACCAGGATATCACGGTCCTGAATCTCGGGTCGCAGGAAAGCTAGGGATTCTTCGATCAACTCATTCAATTGATGGAGTTGAAAAGCCGGAGTGCTCGGGCGAATCGCTCGCAGAAACTGATGGATGATGGAATCCAGCCGCTGAATTTCCGCTTTAGCAACGGTGAGATCTTTCTCGATTGCTTCTCTAGTTGCTTGCGGCACCCGGCGCAATTTTCTCTCGATCAACTGAAGATGGATATTCAACGAATTTAACGGGTTGCCGATCTCATGTGCCACACCGGCGGCCAGCATCGTCAGGGCGGAAAGCTTCTCGGTTTCGATCGTCCGCTCGGTGCTCCGCCGATCCTCAGTGATGTCGCGCAGGATTACGGCAAACGCCACCAGGTCTTGAATGACGGTACTTGATCCCGAGACTGGCTTGTCCAGGAAAAGGGGGGCGACATAAAAATTGAGAAACCGGTGTTGCGGATAAAAGACTTCGATATCCCGGCTTACTGTACTTTCGCTGGAGCGGAGTGAGCTCCAACTTAAGCCTCGCAAGATATCATCGATTGGTTGGCCGACCTTGTTCTCCGGGTCTTCGACCCCAAACAATTGAGCTGCGGCGCCGTTTAAGAATTGGATCTTACCTTGCGTGTCCGTGACGATTACTCCTTCTTGCAGCGCATCAAAGATCCGCTCCAGAAATCCTTTTTCGTTAGCTAACCGGGTAAGATAATTCTGAACTTCTTCCGGTTGGATCCGGCGGATTCGTTCGATCAACTTATCCAGGAAGCCGGCTTTCATTACCATAAATTCAGGTTGGAAACTCTCCGCAAAGCGGCTCTGAACAGCGAGGGGGGCAAAGCCACCACGTTGGGGCTAAGTTGGGCGTCCGGCACCCAGGTTTCGGCAGGCAGCCGGGCCGTAAATTGAACATTATAGATGTCCATCTCACCTGACCAGAGACCACTTCGGATTTTCAAGTGTTCCACAGAATAATCTCTTTGCCGGACTAATACACTGACAATGATCTGGGGCACTTCCAGCTCCCTTTCCAGCACGGGGTCGGTTCGAAACCCCAGGTCCCAAGCCGGGAAACCCCGAGAATCAGTGACATTGTTCAGATGAACGACCCTGAACAGGGCTGGGAGCAGAAGGATTTCCTGATCGTGGAGTGGCAATCGAAAATCAGGTACTCGTGCGCCCTTTTCAGCGTTCGACGCGGTTGCGAATAACTCGGCTCCCAACTCTCTCGGGTACACCCAGACCTGTTGGGCGTTCCGGCAGACGATAGTGCGCTGATCCGGAGCGGTTACTTCCAGCCGAAGTTTATCCGGCCACTCAAAATCGATCAGAATTGGCTGATTCAAAAGAGGCGAGGCTATCGGCCCGTTCCTGGTTTCGAAGGAACGGATTACGATCTGGATTTGAGCTGCTTTGGTTGAGGATTTGGAATAGAAGAGGCTCACATAAGGCCGAAGCACCTGAGCTAGAATATCGTAACGGTTCTGGCTGGCCAGAGACGTAACCGGTGTGAAAGCAAGCCCGAACGCAGCCAAGAAGAGCCTGGGGTAACCGGAAAACATATCCGGAGAAGCTCGCTCGAAGCTCGCTTATGACAAATGACAGATGACAAATGACAAATTGTTTTGAAGACTGCTCAAACTCACTAAATCACCGCCACGGCGTTGGCTGCAGATTTGTCATTCATCATCTTGTCATTTGTCATTCCGGGCGAGCTCCAAGCGAGCCCGGCGAGTTTGGCCGCTTTTTTTGCCCTGGTTTGCTGGATCGGGCTGTGGCTGTTGCCGTGGAAACCTTGGAGCACGCGAGAACATCTGGAACCGGTCAATGCCAATCGCGCGGAAACGATAGAGCGGGAGCTTACCGTGCTTATCCCAGCCAGAAACGAGGAAGCAACCATCGCCAGGACGATCTCTGCCGTGCGCCTGCAAGCACCGGATGTGCGGATCATTCTGGTCGACGATCAGTCAACGGATCAGACCGCTAAGGTCGCGCGCTCAACTGACGACCCGAACCTGATCGTCTTCGCCGGTCAACCGATGCCGGCCGGTTGGATCGGAAAATTATGGGCGCTGGAACAGGGTCTCAACCTGGTTGAAACAAATTGGGTACTCCTGCTCGATGCCGACATCGAATTGACGGAAGGGATGTTGAACACCCTCTGGCAAAAGAGAGACGCTCTGGATCTGGTCTCTGTTATGGCTGAGCTCAGGATGCATAGTTTCTGGGAAAAGTGGTTGGCGCCGGCTTTCGTTTATTTTTTCAAACTGGTTTATCCTTTCGCTCTTGGCAACAGCTCTAAACACTCGATTGGCGTTGCGGCGGGCGGTTGTATTCTGGTCAAGAGGGCTCAGCTCCGGCGACTCGGCGGCTTTGCAGCCATGCGAGATGCGTTGATTGACGATTGTACGTTGGCAAAACGACTGAAATCGCTCGGGAGCCGTAACTGGATTGGCCTGACGCACGGCGTCAAAAGCCATCGTCCTTACGAGGAGCTTCACGACTTCTGGGAAATGGTCGCGCGGACAGCGTTTACGCAATTGCGATATTCCTGGATTTTTCTGATCGGCGCGACCGTCCTGATGCTTCTGCTTTTTGTGGGGCCGGTCGTTGGACTGATAGCCGGTGAAATAGTTGGTCGAGTACTATCGGTAGCTGCCTTCGCCGTAATGGCAGGCCTCTATTGTCCTGTGCTTCGCTACTATCGCCGTTCGTCGCTCTGGTCACTGACGCTCCCGCTAATCGCGACCCTTTTTCTGGCGATGACATGGTCTTCTGCGATCCGATTCTGGCGCGGCCATCGATCAGCCTGGAAAGGGCGGGAGTATCGAACAGGAGGTTGAGCAGGTGGCCGCGTCGTTAGACGGGGCGAGGCTCCCGAATCACCCAATGCTGGCGCGAAGAACCAAATCCCGGCTTTAAGATGTATTGAACTTGGGATAGACAGAATCGGACGTCCCTGAGGGCACCCTTGGGCTGGGTTGGAGCCTCGCCGGTACCTATCCTGGGTTTCCGTCCGATTTTAAGTTAGAAATTTCGGAACGCTCCGGTTAGAGTCGAGCCCAAGTCAAAACCCCTATGTTTCAGGAGATGTGTTAGCGCCAAACTTGCTGCTAGCTGCCCAATCCGGCGGAATCCTTTACGCGTTCACCGAGGCAACTGTTGAAGGAAAGTTAGTTCTCGCGGTTCTATTCATTGCCTCAATTTTCAGCTGGTCCGTCATGATCACTAAGATCAGGGTGGTGCGGCTCGCCCGAAAACAGAATCTTCGGTTCCTGCAACAGTTTCGTTCAGAAAGGCAACCCTTGCGTATTTATGAATCCAAAATGCGTTTTGACGGTTCACCGTTGTTCGGCGTTTATCGAGCGGGTTGCCGAGAGTTGACATTGCATCTACTGGGCGCGACCGATGTCGACGACACTTTTCGAGCGCGTCTGGACGTAGCAGACCGGATCACACCATCGCAGATGGGCGTGGTGACGAGTGCCATGGAAAGAGCTGTGGGTGAATCAGCTCTACGTTTGGAGTCACAAATGATCCTTCTGGCAACGGCTGTAAGTGGGGCTCCGTTTCTTGGTCTGCTGGGAACCGTCTGGGGGGTGATGGATACTTTTTCTGGTGTTGCTTTGGCTGGCTCAGCCAGTTTGCAAGCGATGGCTCCAGGTGTTTCAGGCGCCTTGATCACGACCGTCACCGGGTTGTTGGTCGCGATCCCGGCAATGTTTGGATACAATTTTCTAGTAACCAGCATTCGGTCGCTCATCGTTCAGACCGACAATTTCGCAGCTGAACTCGCTTCCGAATTCGAGCACAAATATGTCAACCATGGCAGCCGGTCTCTGTTTGCAAAATAGGTGAATGTCTATGCGCCGTTATTCAGATCGCTCTCCGATGCATACGTTGACTGAGATCAATGTCACGCCGTTGTTGGACTTGGCGTTTGTGCTTTTGATCATCTTCATCATTACGACGCCGCTCATGGAAAATAGCGTGAATCTGGTGGTGCCGACTAGCGCCCAAGCCACGCAGTCGGTTGATCTGAATCAAACGCAGACGATCTCGATCGATAAGGATGATCAGATTTCGCTGAACAACGAGCCGATCGCTCCGGCGGCCCTGGAGGAACGCTTGATCGCGCTGCATACGGAGAAACCGGATGCGCC
>JAFAVN010000249.1 GCA_019242435.1 Verrucomicrobiota bacterium
GTGGAGAAGTGTCTCCGCGACACCCAGCTGATGACCCACCCCAAGCCTCCTACCTCCCAGCTCCTGTCTTAGAAGAGACAGAAGACACCAAACCGGCCGCCGGTCTGGTTCAGGCCAACGTTGCGAGGATAAATGTCGGCATTGGAGACATGTTGGTAACCGCCTTCGATGATCAGCCCAAAGTGCCGGTTAATGAAGTACCGGGCGCCAACGTTAGCTTGGAGAACGAATGCGAAAGGGCCGCCGATAATCCTCTGATTAAGATCCCGATAAAGATTGTTTCCGCTAAGCCCCATGCTCCCGCCAATGTAAGGAACAAACCGCCACCCGGGCTGCACGAAGTTGTAGTGCAAACCCAAGGCCCCGCCACCGAAAACGCCGCTGGTTTCACGAGTTGACGGCCACAGAAAAAGGTCTGCTAAGCCTTCGAAATTACCTCGGTAAAAACTGCTACCGATAACTGGCAACATATAACCGAGCTGGAGATCAGTTTCCGCAAATGCAAAAATTGGTTTCCGAGGGCTCGGAACGAACGATGAGTTATAGTAGCCCTGAGTCAAAATCAAGTCGCCTTGCCATCCGGTTATGTAATCCGGATTTTCGGCGGGGCCGGTCACCACGGCTTTTCCAGGAGACTCGGAAATCGCCGAACCACCCGCGAGCGCATTTGGCAAGTTCAAGAAGAGCATACCCGACAACCACAGCAGTCCAAGGAGCAGTCTGTTCGGATTGGTACTCCCCCTGGTTTGAGTCCCGGCGGGGTGTCGCGGCGTCCTGATCGGCATCAAAATCCTAGCTTTCATAGGCGTGGTGGTACTGACTAAACTGGGGGATCTCTCTCGGTTTCTTGCGGAATTCAACCTTTTTATTTCGAGGTTGCCCTCCGGCCGAGATGCTTCTAGCCTGCACGCCCAGTCAATGCGCAAGTCCGTAAACAGAAACTCGCTCTGCTTGACGTGCGATTTTTGCGGGCTAGTGCTGGATGCAGGCTGATGAGTATTGCCATTCTCACAGGACTATTTTTCACGGTCATGATCTCGGAAGATTCCGCAGTCGTGAGCGGCGCTCTGCTGGCGTGGAAAGGCGTTCTACCTCATTGGCAAGCTTTCCTCGCCTGTTTCTTTGGTATGTGGAGCAGCGACCTGGCCATTTATCTCATCGTAAAACTAGGTGGAACGACGGTAATGCAATCGCGCTGGATGCGTAGATTGGTTTCGAGTAATAAAATGGAGGTTGCTTCTCGCTGGTTTGCCAGGTACGGCGGCTTTGCCTTGGTCTTCAGTCGTCTAGTCTTGGGAACACGCACGGCATTACTGGTCGTTGCCGGCTTGATGCGGTATCCAACCAGGCGTTTTCTGGCGGTTACCGCTGCAGGGGCAGCTGGTTGGCTCCTGATCGTGTTCACATTGTTCACCATCTTGGGACCGCCTTTTGTTGCCGTTTTCGGTTTGCGCTGGGTCGTCGCCCTGGTCGCATTGCTTTCCGGAGGCGGAGCAACCGTTTTCGTGATCTCTCGGAAAGGAAGGATCGCCGGGAACGTCCGGAACGCAGACTTGTCCGACAACGCTCATGTCAAGAGTTAGACGGCCAATGAGCACACTCCAGCCCGCTGCCCGGGGTGCAATCCAGAGAGGGAGCCTCTCTTCCTGGCCAGCTTCCATTCTTCCGTCACCCCTGCTCTTCGAAGACGATTCGAGAGATGCCCATGGCGACTGCGATTGGTGGCAAGAAACGCTCAATCGCCTTGCAACCGTCCACGGGATCGCGACACCAGCGGCGCATTGGGACAGTCGCCGCTACTTAGTTTTCGGCGTTCGCGCTCGTCCCGGCTCGTTCCTATGGCTCTAGACGCTCTACCGGCCAAGACCGAAAAACCCTCTGGTCGCCCGGCATTGCTGATCGGCATAGGTATTCTGCTTAGCCGGGTCGTCGGCCTGGTGCGGGATCGGGCCCTTTCTCATTATCTCGGGACCTCTGACGCAGCAGACGCCTTCAGAGCGGCCCTGCGTATTCCGAACTTCTTACAAAACCTTTTCGGAGAAGGTGTTTTGTCCGCCTCGTTCATCCCGGTTTATGCGCGATTACTCGGAGCAAAAAATGAGAAGGAAGCGGATGAGGTCGCCAGTATCATCGGATCCTTGCTGGCCGCGTTAACGGCAAGCCTGGTGTTGCTTGGCATACTCAGTGCGCCGTTTCTTATTGAGGCGATCGCACCCGGATTCGTTGGAGCAAAGAGAGAACTCACAATTACTCTGGTCCAGATCATGTTCCCCGGGGTCGGTGCCTTGGTTCTCTCTGCCTGGTGTTTGGGAATTCTAAATAGTCATGGACGATTTTTTTTGTCCTATACCGCTCCCGTCGTCTGGAATGTTATTATTATCGCGACCTTGTTAATCTTCCGGGGCGTGCCCTCTCTGTCGGAACTGGCCGTTTGCGTTGCCTGGGGATCGGTAGCCGGCAGTGTTGGTCAGCTTCTGGTGCAATTGCCGACCGTGCTCAGGGTAACCGGTCGACTCCGTATCTCGTTCAACCTCCGGTCGATCCAAGTTCGCCAGGTGTTCACGACTTTCGGCCCGGTTTTTGTCAGCCGTGGCGTGGTACAACTAAGCGCTTACATCGATTCATTGTTAGCCAGCCTTTTGCCTTCTGGTTCAGTGACGCTGTTGATGAACGGGCAAACCATTGCGCTGCTGCCCGTCAGCTTATTTGGCATGTCAATCTCGGCAGCTGAGTTGCCCGCTATGTCACGGGCCATCGGCAGTGATGAACAAAAATTCCGGACCGCCTTGGCAACGCGACTGACAATCGCGATGCAACGCATGGCATTTTTTGTGATCCCTGCCTCGGCCGGATTTTTTGGTCTGGGTGACACCATCGGAGCATTCATTTATCAATCGGGATTGTTCACTCACCGGGATTCACTTTATTTGTGGGCTCTACTAGCCGGCTCAGGTATCGGCCTGCTGGCTTCAACTTTCGGAAGGCTTTGTTCCTCAACTTTTTATGCGCTAAGGGATACGCGGACCCCGCTGAAATTTGCCGTAGTTCGCGTGATACTGACAACCCTATTGGGCTACCTGTTTGCTTTCCCATTACCTAGATTGTTGCACGTCGACCCTAAACTCGGCTTGGCGGGTTTAACGGTTTCAGCCGGCATCGCGGGATGGATTGAGTTCTTACTCCTACGCTGGACCCTTAGAAAACGGGTTGATCCTTTCTCTTTGTCGCCCGGTTTGGCGATTCGCCTATGGGGCGCCGCCCTGTTATCTGTCGCTATCGTTTTTCCGCTGAAAAGCTGGTTTAGTGGTCACCCCCTGATTGCCGGGATGGTACTGCTTCCGTTATATGGGGCTCTTTATATCGGCGGCACCCTGCTTCTGCGCGTACCAGAGGCATGGGCAGCGGTGGAGCGGGCGATGCGGGTTTTGAGACGCCGGTGATGGGGCGCAAAGTCATCAGTAATCACTAATCTGTAATCGGTGCCGCTTGCCGCCCATCATCTCCCCCGCGGAACGCCGGCGTTGGCGATAAAATCGTACGGGTAAGGCGGAGCAATAGCGCTGGCTTCGTCCAGGTATGCGACCTGGTCTTCAGAAAGATGCCAGCCCACCGATCCGAGGTTAGCTTCGAGTTGCTGCATCCGTCGGGCACCGATGATTGGAGCGGTTACGCCTGGT
>JAFAVN010000057.1 GCA_019242435.1 Verrucomicrobiota bacterium
GTCCTGGAGAGGAGCCGCTTCAGCCCTTGCATACGCGGCCTCGTGTTTTCTTTGATCGGCGCCTTTCGAAAACGCACCTGCCGAAAGTGGCAGCTCCCGCGAACGATCCCCGGGTTTAACGCAAGCCGCTGGACGGTTTCCGGGAGCCGCCCGTCATTGCTTCGCTCAGCTCGAAGCTTCGCACCCGCAAAGCCCAGCGCCCTAAAGGGGAGCCGCTTCAGCCCTTGCATACGCGGCCTCGTGTTTTCTGTGATCGGCGCCTTTCGAAAACGCACCTGCCGAAACCGGCGGCTCCCGCGAATGATCCCTGGATTAACGGGAGCCGCCAGTTATTGGCTTGCTCAGCTCGAGGCGCCGTAGTTGCTAACAGCACGAGGTCATCTGGACACCACCTAAAGCGGCTTCCCTCCATCGCGCTGGATTCAGCAACGCCTCCTACTTCCTGTACCCGAACGAATACCCCCGGCTGGTCCGATGGCCCCGCGGCGGCTTGGAGGGCACCTTATCTTCGTCAAACAGAGCGGTATAGACGTACGGAAAACCCTCCAATTTTATGCGCCGGACCTTTTGGTTGATGAACTGCTCGATGTCCTTCATCGCCTTCAGCTCCTCGGCCGTGACCAAAGTAAAAGCGTCTCCAGCCTGCTCGGCTCTTCCCGTTCGTCCAATCCGATGCACATAATCTTCCGGATGAAGCGGGATATCATAATTGATCACGTGCGACACACCGGCGATGTCGAGCCCGCGCGCAGCAATGTCAGTGGCTACCAGGACTTCGTATTTACCACTCTTGAACCCTTCCAGCGCGGCGATGCGGTCCCGCTGGCTTCGGTCGGAATGTAAAACTGTCACCGAATGCTTTAAAGCTTTGAGCCGATCCGAAATCTGATCAGCCGCCTGCTTGGTGCGCGTGAAAACGATCACGCTTTCAAAGTGGGTTTGCTCTAGTAATTGGACCAGCAGGTCAAATTTTTGGGCGGCGGCCACTGGATAAAACGCATGCGTTACGGTTTCGGCTGCTGCGCGCCGGATACCGATATCGATGACTTGGGGGGCACGGAGCACCCAGGAGCAAAAGCCCTCAATCTCCGGAGGGATAGTTGCCGAAAACAAAAGCGTTTGCCGTTCTTTAGGGCAGAGCTCCACGATCTTCCGGACATCAGGCAAAAAACCCATGTCAAGCATCCGGTCCACCTCGTCGAGCACCAGGATCTTTATCGAATCCAGCCGGAGCACCCCCTGCTGATGCAGGTCTAAAAGGCGTCCCGGCGTCGCAATGATAATGTCGATACCAAAATCCAGCAGTTTCTTTTGACGATCATAGCCCACTCCACCGTAGAACACCCCAGCTTCCAGTTCGGTAAAGCGGCCGTGATACTGAAACGCCTCCTCGACCTGTAAAGCCAGTTCGCGGGTTGGCTCTAACACCAAACAGCGAGGCGCCTCCCGCTGGCGAGACTGCAACAAAGTCAAAATTGGCAGGGCAAAAGCAGCCGTCTTCCCGGTTCCGGTCTGGGCGGAGCCAATGACATCCTTCCCTTCCAGAATCACCGGGATACAACGTTCCTGAATTGGCGTTGGCTCCACAAACCCCATGGACTGCACCCCGTGCAGGACGGCATCCGATAACCCTCGGTTCTGAAAACTCATTATTGATCGGAACTATCCGGCATTCATCCTTTTTCGCAATAGCCTGCATGCGCGCCTTTTTGCAACCCGAGCCAGCCGAGGTAGCGATCGAAAACAAGAGACTTAGAAGCTGGTTAAACCGGTGGCTTTCCGCAAGAACCCGGACTCTCGAAACCCGTCGCGACTGCAGGCCCACTGAAATCCTTTTTTACAGAAGCTAACCAAGGCAACGAAGAGGGTTGACTTCGGCAGAACACTCCTGCCAAGGCCGACCCCGCCTTTCCTTCGTTTGCTTCGTTTCCTCCTGTAAAAAGAGATCAGTGGGTATGCCGCACGCGGGTCTAATCAAAGGAACAAGAGGCGCTGTCTTCGTTGCCTTCGCGAGCGATGCGCGCTATGGCAAGACGTGGTTAAAAAGGTATTGTTCATCTGTACCGGCAATTTTTATAGAAGCCGGTTCGCCGAAGCGGTTTTCAATTTCCATGCAGACCGTCGAAACCTGCCTTGGCAGGCATTCTCCCGGGGATTGGCGATCCATTGGGCGGAAGGCTCATTGTCGCCGTATACGGCCGCCGGATTGTCGGCCCGGCAGATTCCTCTGACCTACACCGGACCAACCCGCGTACAATTGACCGAAAAGGACCTTGCGGCGGCTGAGATTTGCATTGCTTTGGATCGCCAGGAACATTTATCGATGATCCAGGAGCAATTCCCGGCCTGGAGCCAACTAACCCAGTACTGGGAGGTTCCTGATCTACCCATGATTCAACCTGAGGTCGCCTTGCCTGCGATCGAGAGCCACGTTCTCTATTTGCTTGATCATCTACCAAAATGAGCCAGGAGTTTAACCTTCCGGGCATGCCAAAGATTGCCAGCGGGAAGGTTCGCGAAATATTTGATGCCGGCGAATACGCCGTAATAGTCGCGACTGACCGAATCTCGGCCTTTGACTGCATCCTGCAGGATCCTATTCCTGGAAAAGGGCAGGTTTTAAACCAACTCTCCGCTTACTGGTTTGGTAAATTCTCAGAGGTACCCAACCATTTTCTTTCCACCAGCCTTCGGGATTTCCCGGTCGGATTCCAAGCATTCGCTGAATTGCTGGCCGGCCGCTCGATGCTGGTTCGGAAAGCACGGCCGTTACCGGTCGAATGCGTGATTCGCGGGTACCTGGCCGGGTCGGGCTGGAAAGAGTATGAGACCTCAGGCACAGTCGGTGGTCACCGGCTTCCCCCAGGGCTGAAACTGGCCTCAGCCCTATCTCAACCGCTGTTTACTCCTTCCACTAAGGCCCAAAACGGCCATGATGAACCAATTTCCTGGACCCAATTCCGTGATCTGGTTGGACCACGCCTAGCCGAACCGATGCGAGAGGCGAGTCTCACCCTTTTTGAGCGCGGCAGGGAATTTGCCCGTGATCGCGGCATTATTGTAGCGGATACAAAGTTCGAATTCGGCCTGCTGGACGACGAGCTCCTGTTGATCGATGAATGTCTGACCCCGGATTCGTCGCGGTTCTGGCCTGCGGCCTCCTACCAGCCAGGATCTAGTCCTGCTAGCTTCGATAAGCAGTTTGTGCGCGATTACCTGGAATCGACCAATTGGAATAAAAAGCCGCCTGCGCCGCATCTGCCTCGCGAGGTGATTGAAAAAACCTCGCAAAAATATCAGGAAGCCTTGATCCGTTTAACCGGGTATCCATTAGCCTCTAACCCTTAGAAGAACGCAGATGACGCTTGCCAAGCATCTTCCTAAACGTAGCGGGTTCGATCTCGAGAAGGTTATTGTAGCCCCAAATCAAACCGTCCACCTACCGGAAGATTTCGATTCCAGCTACACCGGCAGTTTTAAAGATAAAAAGCAAGCCGAAGAGGAACTTGAAGAAAATGTTCAGCAGCTTACCGAACAGCAAGACCTCCTTTACGCGAACGACACCTATTCACTGTTGATCGTTTTTCAGGCGCTGGACGCAGCGGGCAAGGACGGCACGATTAAACACGTCATGTCCGGGGTTAACCCGCAAGGATGTCAGGTCCATAGTTTCAAGGCTCCTTCCGTTGAGGAACTGGATCATGACTACCTGTGGCGAACGAACTGCCGGCTTCCGCAACGCGGTCAGATCGGCATCTTCAATCGGTCATACTATGAAGAGGTGCTGATCGCCAGAGTGCACCCGGAAGTCCTGGTGCAACAGCATTTGCCCCCAGCCAACGATAAGAAGAGCGTCTGGAAGCAGCGGTTCGACGATATCAATCATTTCGAGCGTTATCTGACCAACAATGGGGTGGCCATCCTGAAATTCTTTCTAAACGTCTCAAAAGAGGAGCAGAAGAAGCGATTTCTGAAGCGAATCGAAGAGCCGGAGAAGAATTGGAAGTTCTCCGCAGCGGATGTTCGGGAACGCCAATTCTGGGAAAAATATATTCAGGCCTACGAACAAGTATTTACTCACACCAGCACGCCCTGGGCGCCTTGGTTCGTGATCCCGGCCGATCACAAATGGTTTACCCGGCTTTGCGTATCCCAGCTGATCGTAGCCAAGCTCAAAACGCTCGGTCTCAAATACCCGACATTAGCGCCCGATAAAGTCGCCGCGCTGGAGAAAGCAAAAGAAGAACTCTTGAACGAGAGGGAATAATATTTCTCCGCGATCGCAAGTACCCATTTGCTGGCGCGCGAGGTCTGGTTGTTAGGCTCCCAAAGCGGCTCCGCTCCACAAACCTCGACCCGCGAATCCACCTTGCTATCCCCTATTCTAGCGCGTTCCCGGCGTTCCGCCGTTGACAACTTCCCGTTCGTTCAAGTTGACGAGCTTGATCTCAGACTGGACGATTCGGCTGCCTCCTTTGAAGAAATGCATTTTGAGCTTGTTTCCACTGACCTGATGAGCCGGGCCCGCCGCGGCCGACTCGAAACGGCTCACGGCACGATCGATACTCCAGTGTTTATGCCGGTAGGCACTCAGGGTACCGTTAAAGCAACTACTCCTTCGGAGCTTTCCGAAGTTGGCGCCCAAGTCATCCTGGGAAACACTTATCATCTGTTTTTACGACCGGGCCTGGATGTGATCCGGGAGTGTGGCGGGCTGCATAGGTTCATGGGTTGGAATCGCCCAATCCTGACGGACAGCGGCGGGTTCCAGGTCTTCTCGCTTTCCAAACTGCGCCGGATCACGGAAGAAGGGGTACATTTTAACAGTCATATCGACGGAGCACCTTGTTTTCTCAGTCCCGAGGTGTCGATGCAAATCCAGGATACCCTCGGGTCAGACATTTTCATGGCCTTCGACGAATGTCCTCCTTACCCTTGCGAACGAGCGTACGCAGAGGCCAGTCTCGAACGGACTCTCCGTTGGGCACATCGTTGCCGGGGTTGGACGGAGAAGCAACTGCAGGGCAAACCGAGACTCGTGTTCGGAATCGTTCAGGGCGGAGTTTACCGAGAATTGCGCGAAAAAAGCGCTCTTGGTCTTGTCAACCTTGATTTTGATGGTTACGCGATCGGCGGCGTCAGCGTCGGTGAACCCGAGGCGGAAATGATGCGAGCGATTGATAACAGCGAGCCCTTCCTTCCCAAAGACAAACCGCGATACGCCATGGGGCTGGGAACACCTCCTCAGCTCGTTGAAATGGTGGCCCGCGGCGTTGATATGTTCGATTGCGTTCTTCCCACTCGACTCGCTCGCAACGGCACTGCGTTTACCGCAGCCGGCACAATCAATCTGAAAAATGCCGAACATAAAACCGATCAGCGCCCAATCACGGAAGGTTGTGCCTGCAGCACTTGCCAATCATTTTCCCGGGCTTATATCCGTCACCTGATCAAAGCCGAAGAAATCCTCGGTTTGCGACTGATTACGATTCATAACCTTCACTTTTACCTGCATCTGATGCGGCAGATCCGCGACGCTTTAGAGGCCGGTACATTTCCCGAGTTCCGCGAACGTTTCGTGGCCAATTACGCTCGGTATGAACCGGACGCGGAAACGCCGTGAACGAGCGAGATCGTGAGTGAACACTGACAACAGCGAGGCCGCGGTCGGAACCCGGCCAATGCGCCCGGCAACATTAAGGATACTGCACACCCGAGGATCGGTAGGGCGAGGCTCAACCTAATCCAAGATATCCAACAGGGATGCACCCTTTTCGAATTCCTTGTGTCCTGTGCCAAAAGGCCGCCGAGCCGCGCTCCAGGATGTTCACGCTGCCCAGCGCTCATCTGAACTGTCGAGGTAAATGGCGCTCGGCAGCGATGGACATCTTTAATTCGGGGTTCGGAGAAATTTTTAAGAGTTGTGAAGGGTTTTAGAATTTTGGGGAGCCTCGCCCTACCGGCTGTGGATCCCCGGCGCATTTATGAAATCGCGTGCGCGCAGTTGGCCGGACCGCCTTTCTCGACGTTCTCGGCGTTTCCCGTCGTTCCCGCTCGTTCATCTTGCCATCGGCCGCCAGCATCAACATGCTGCCAGCAACATGAAATTGAGCATCTTGTGCTGTCTCCTCTTTGGTCCGTTCCTATTGCGTGCTCAGGAGTCTAGCGATGACGGGAAAATCTTGTTGACGGTCATTTTGCATTATAACGAGACCAAGACTCTTGACGAAATTGACGCCCATCTTGCTAAGACCGGATTCCTAAAGAATTTTCCTCCGGACGGCGTCGAGATCGTTTCTTATCACATCGTCATGGGCCTGGGCCACGTGATTACTCTCCGGCTCCCACCGGAAAAGTTGCGGGAGGTAAACCTCGCGTTTGAAAAAGGGGTCTGGGGCGCATTTCGAACCGAATTTTATCCTACTTACGATTATATGAACATTTTCAACGACTTAAAGCAGAGGGCCCCCGCTCCCGAAGAACCAAACGCTACCGCCGCTCCTTCAACCCCTTCTCCGACACCGACCCCGACCCCAAAACGACCTTATCGGCGAAGGCATTCCGAGTAACAAATATGATTTGACAAAAATCCGCCTCTGGCCCAGCTTCCGAGTTCCTTCGGCCCGAGCGCAAAAAAAGCCAGCTGCCACTCTTGATCTATGTCCAGCCATCTCCTCGAGGAAGCGTCAAAAGTAATCCCAAACACCGCGATCCTCATCAATCTGGTTTCGAAGCGAGTCCGGCAACTGACCAATGGGCAAAGGCCGATGGTCGAGGTTGGACCACGAATGTCCAATGCTGATATCGCTCTCCAGGAAATCATCGAACGAAAGCTTGCCTACGAGACTCCCTCGGAGGGGAGCAATGGCGCTTGATCGGCTATCTTAAGCCATGTCGGCTGAAATCGCCACCAACCGGCGCGCATTTCATAACTACCAGATTCTCGAAAAAGTCGAGGCGGGAATCGCCTTGACAGGGACCGAGGTGAAATCGATTCGCGCCGGCTTGGCTAACCTAAGTAACGCTTTCGCTCGGATCGAGAACCAGGAGTTGTTTCTTTTCGATGCCGACATTCAGCCATACGAGCGAGCCAGCCATGAGCAGCACGAACCGAAACGGCCTCGTAAGCTTTTGTTGCACAAGGCTGAGATCAACAAGCTGTTTGAGGCGAGCGCAATCAAGGGCCAGACACTGATAGCCCTGCGCTTATATTGGAAGAACCAGCGGGTAAAAGTCGAAATCGGTGTCGGAAGAGG
>JAFAVN010000232.1 GCA_019242435.1 Verrucomicrobiota bacterium
CAACGACGGTGAGTGTAGTCACCGGGTTCGGCGAGTTGGTTGGTTACGGCTTTCGACTGGTGTCTGGACGCTGGGCGGATCGAACTGGCAATTTTTGGCCGATTGCGGTCTTTGGTTATTTCGTGCAGTTGCTCCCGGTTTCGGCGCTGGCACTGGCAAATAGCTGGCCGTCCGCCGCGGCTCTTATTATTCTTGAACGCTTTGGCCGGGCGACTCGTAACCCACCCCGGGACGCAATGCTCTCGCATGCCGGCAGCGAAATCGGATTCGGCTGGGCCTTCGGTCTGCACGAGGCGCTGGATCAATTCGGGGCGCTGTTCGGGCCTCTGCTGGTAGCGAGCATCCTAGCTTTGCACGGCAGTTACCGTCTCGCGTTCGCCACCCTGCTTATTCCCACGGTGATTTGTTTGAGTCTTTTGTTAATTGCTCGTCACTTTTATCCGCGGCCACGCGACCTGGAAGTCAAAACCGGAAATATCAGGTCCGAAGGGTTGCCCAGCGCGTTTTGGATTTATCTGGCGGGAGCAGCGTTGGTAGCAGCAGGCTTCGCTGATTTTCCCCTCATCGCGTATCATTTTACTAAGGCATCCTCGCTGCCGAAGTATCTGGTTCCTGTTGCCTACGCAATTGCGATGGGTGTGAGTGGGACCGGTTCTCTGGTTTTCGGGCGGTTATTCGACCGATTCGGTATCGTGGTGTTAATACCGTTGACCCTGGTTGCAGCCGCTTTTGCGCCATTGGTGTTTTGGGGTGGACCTTGGCTAGCAATGATTGGTGCGGCGGTTTGGGGACTTGGGATCGGCGTTCATGAATCGATTATTCCAGCCGTCGTGGCTCCGATGGTTTCACCGGAGCGACGCGCCTCGGCTTACGGGCTGTTTACCGCCGGGTACGGTGTTTTCTGGTTCACCGGCAGCGCGGTCATGGGCGTGCTTTACGATCACGCCATCAGCGCAGCGATTGCTTTTTGCGTCATGACCCAATTAGCCGCAATTCCTATTTTTCTTGTCGTTCGACACCGATACCACCGGTGCGAGCGCAAGGATAAAGGCCACGAGTAATGCGATAGCGGCAGCGCGCGTTAGCCAGGGAAGAATATGAACACCCGATTGAGGGCTGGATCGGCGTCTTGAGGTTGCCGGTCTTTCTCAGCATTAAAAGGTCGCTCCAGTGAATGAGAATCGGTCAGTCCAACCACCGGTTCGAAGCACCGCTACTAAGGTAAGTACATCTGAAGCATTCAAAGGGGTGCTGTTATAAGATTGAATCGTTGCTTCGACAGGATAAACGGCGCGGAGTAACTTGAGCTGGCCATCTTGCCAGACAGCATAGGCGGCTGGGAGATCCCTATCCTTTGGTTGCCCAACGCTGCCGCCACTGTCTAATCCTGTTGATGTACGGCGCCGCGACCGGTAAACTGCCTTGCTAAGGTGGCCGCTTCCTCGAAAGACTCGATCTTGTTGCGAATTTTTACCGGCGACGATCATCGATTTCACCATCGTCCGCTGTTTGAGGCAATCGTTCTGAAGGCTCGGGAATACAAGTTAGCGGGCGCTACCGTCCTGCATGGTGCGCTCGGATTTGGTGCTTCCAGCCGTCTTCATCGGGCGAATCCGCTGATGCTTTCCTCCGACTTGCCGGTTGTCATCGAGATAGTAGACAGCGCGGAGAAAATCAATGCGTTCATTCCCCTACTTGAAGAGATGATGCCGAGTGGACTGGTGACATTGGAAAAGGCACGAGTGATAGAATTGGATCAGAACTCGCCGTTAGCGTAAAAGGCCGGCCGCCGGACCACTACTATCCAGCCAGTATCGATTCAAGCGGGCAGATCAAGGAACACCATGATTCGTACTTTGCTGTAGCCGAGTTTATTTGCTATCATGGTTTTAAGCCTAGGGAAAGCTATTCCCGGTATGGTTACAACCCTTCAGGTGGCAAGCTCTTCCGCACAAGCATCCCCGTCATCGACGCGGGATTTGCCCGGCGAATGCCTTTTGCTCCGAATCTTTATAGGAGAAGCCGACGAGTACAAACGCCGTCCCCTCTATAAGGCGATCGTATTCCGGGCTCGAGAATTGAAGCTCGCAGGTGCTACCGTCCTGCGCGGTCCAATGGGATTCGGCCGTTCACATCATCTCCATAATGCCAATATTCTCCGACTGTCGCTCGACCTGCCCATGGTTGTCGAAATCGTGGATACGCCAGACAGGATTGAGGCATTCTTGCCCGAGCTTCGGAAGATGATGCGCGGAGGTCTCATTACCATCGAACGTGCCCAGATTGTCCGGTATCACGCAGGCGAGCCCGGCTAGCTCTTGCGTCCTTTATAGAAAATCGCTTGTACGCGCTCGGACGTGACCAAGCCCGCTCCGATTATGCTTTCGATCTGGACCAGGTATCCCTGAATTTTCTCTTCCGTGTCGACGATCTCGATTACCATGGGCAAGTCGAAAGATAATCGGAGAATACCACTAGTATGAAGATGGCTCGATCTTCCGAAGCCCATAGGGCCACGGAACACGGTCGCACCGGCCAAGTGCATTTCGCGCGCTTTTAAGACTAGCACCCGGTAGAGCGGCTGCCCCTGGTATTCATCCTTTTCTCCTATGAATATTCTTAGGAGCAGCGCGTCTCGAGGAAGTTCCATGTGAGTATTTACACAATCAGAAACTAGCCAACAGAATAACCTGCCATCCAACAGCGACGGCAGCAAAGCAAACCGCTGTCGAAACTACTATATTCGCGATTGCCGCTAACCATCGTCTCTCCAGTATTAGATTCCAGGTTTGTAAACTGAACGACGAAAAAGTACTGAGACCCCCGCAAATACCGACCATAAAAAATTGCTGAAGCTCGACCGTTGTTTCCGTACTACCCAGGTGCAGCGCGATACCCGAGGTAAGTCCGATTAAAGCGGACGCAACCATGTTAACCACCAGCGTGCCAAAAGGGAACGTTTCACCAAATCTTTCCGCAACCCAGCCCGACCACCAGAACCGCCACATGCTACCCAGCGCACCACCGATGAATACTAAGACGGTTGCTAGCATCTTAATCCCAGTTGTTCTAGCTGCGAAGCCAATGAGTAACGATGGCAAGCGCTCGCGGGAAGCGAGACGCGACCAATGCACCGGCCCACACAGCTAACAGGCAAAGCACATGGGAGAGACCGATATTCAACCATAGGTCCATCGCCGCGTCGTGGCGAAGAGCGTTAAACGAGATCAGGCTGAAGGTGCTGAAAGTGGTGTATCCACCGCAAACCCCGACCAGGAGAAAAATGCGACTATTTGGTCCGAGATAGAGTCCGCCAGCCGGATCCGAAATAAAATTCAGGAAAGAGATGAGGAAGCATCCGCTTACATTGATGATCAGGATGGGCAATGGCGACCAAACCGGGATCGAAGCCATCCCTTGAGTGATAGCAAACCTGAGCAGGGTGCCCAGTCCTCCACCGATCGCCACCAGAATATGTCGTCTTATTGATAAACTCTTCTTCAGAACGTTCACGACGCGTTGCCAAATCGGTCGGTTTGGTAGGAGTCATTGGCCCAACGGCGGTTCTGCCCGAGATTTCGAGCGGGCAAACTCCATTGCCCGCAGATGGAAATACGCAGTTCTGGCGAGAACGCAAGGAGTTGCGGCGGGTAGGGTTGCCGACGGTGCGGAGGTATGACCTATATGACGTAGGTGACGTATATGACCTATAGGTCTTATACGACCTATGTGTCCTATTGACCTTTATGTCTCGGGCTGCCTCTTTCCTCGGCCTGGCTCTCGCTCCCGGTACTCCCGTCTGGCGCGGGTCATCCGCTCCCGAATGCCGCCGTTGCGAACGAAATTGCGTTCCAGACTGCTGATCTGACGATCGAGCAAATAACCAGCCTGGTGGATCACGGGGGTGGATAGGGCGGATAGGTCGGACAGGACGTATGGGACATAAAGGTCACATGGGTCCGATAAG